>NZ_JAXOJX010000071.1:0-33531 GCF_034427735.1 Azohydromonas lata | reverse complement strand
GTATAAGAGACAGGCACCAGCGCCAGCAGGGCGGCCGCGCCGGCCAGCATCAGGCTCGCGCTGAACAGCCACGCCAGGCCGCCGGCCGCGCCGCCCGTGGCCAGCGCGCCCAGCTTGCGGCCCAGCATGGCGGTGAGCACGGCCCCCAGCACCGGCACGCCTATGAAGAAGAACAGCGCCAGGTCTTCGAGCTGAAACCCCTGCTCGCCGCCGCGCTGCGCGGTGGAGCTGGAGCCGCTCCAGCCCTCGGGCGCCGAGGCCGGCGCGGGCAGCTTCTCGGCCTTCACCAGCGCCTGCAGCTCGTCCACCGCGGCCAGCAGGCCGCCCGCGAAATTGCCGGCGCGGAAGGCCGGGGTGATGGCCTGGTCGATCACGCGCTTGGCCGCCAGGTCGGGAATCGCGCCCTCCAGCGCCTTGGCGACTTCTATGCGCACGTGGCGGTCGTTCTTGGCCACCACCAGCAGCAGCCCGTCGCCCACGTCGCGCCGGCCCAGCTTCCACTGGTCGGCCACGCGGAAGGCGTAGCTGGCGATGTCCTCCGGCGCCGTGGTCGGCACCAGCAGCATGACGAGCTGCGTGCCCGCCTCGCGCTCGAAGTCCGCCAGCCGCGCTTCGAGCTGCCCGCGCTGCGAGGCGTTGAGGGTGCCGGTCTGGTCGATGACGCGGGCGTTGAGCGCGGGGATGGGCAGCACGTCCTGCGCGCCGGCGACGGGAGTCAACAGCAGCGCGGCCAGCGCCAGCAGCAGGCCGCGCAGCGCGGAGGTGAGGCCGCGCATGGCCGCCTCAACGCGAGGCCGGGCTGGCCGGCAGTGACGGGGCCACGGGCGAGGTCGGCGTGGTCGTGGCCGGCGGCGCGTTGCGCGAAGGCGTGCCGAAATCCACCGTGGGCGGCCGCGAAATCTCCGCCTCGTTCTGCACCGTGAAGCTGGGCTTGGGCTTGTAGCCGAAGACCATGGCGGTGAGGTTGGTCGGGAAGCTGCGGGCGAGCACGTTGTAGTCGGTCACCGTCTTGATATAGCGGTTGCGGGCGACGGTGATGCGGTTCTCCGTGCCTTCGAGCTGCACGCGCAGGTCCTGGAAACCGCGGTTGGCCTTGAGGTCCGGGTAGCGCTCGCTCACCACCAGCAGCCGCGACAGCGCGCTGGAGAGCTCGCCCTGCGCCTGTTGGAAACGCTGCATGGCCTGCGGGTCGTTGAGCGTCTCGGGGGTGACCTGCACGCTGGTCGCCTTGGCGCGGGCCTCGATCACGCGCGTGAGCGTTTCCTGCTCGAAGTTGGCCTCGCCGCGCACGGTGTTGACGAGGTTGGGAATCAGGTCGGCGCGGCGCTGGTACTGGTTGAGCACCTCGGCCCACGCGGCCTTGCTCTGTTCGTCCAGTTGCTGGAACTGGTTGTAGCCGCAGCCTGAGAGAAGGAAGGCCGCGAAGAAGGCGATCAGCCAGCGCATGCGCATATCCACTGCTCCGTGAAGGGTTTGCTTGGGGATGCTAGCTCAGCACATGGCGCACCTGACCAAGGGATAGCCGCACGGGATAATCGCGGGATGACCGCACCGCTCGCCAACGACACCTTCCTGCGCGCCTGTCTGCGCCAGCCGACCGACTACACGCCCGTGTGGCTGATGCGCCAGGCCGGGCGCTATTTGCCAGAGTACTGCGCCACGCGCGCGCGCGCGGGCAGCTTCATGGGGCTGGCCACCAACCCGGACTTCGCCACGGAAGTGACGCTGCAGCCGCTGGACCGCTACGCGCTGGACGCCGCCATCCTGTTCAGCGACATCCTCACCGTCCCCGACGCCATGGGCCTGGGCCTGAGCTTCGCTGCCGGCGAGGGTCCGCGCTTCGCCACGCCCGTGCGCGACGAGGCCGCGGTGATGAAGCTGGAAGTGCCCGACATGGCCAAGCTGCAGTACGTGTTCGACGCGGTGAGCTCCATCCGCAAAGCGCTCAACGGGCGCGTGCCGCTCATCGGCTTCTCCGGCAGCCCGTGGACGCTGGCCTGCTACATGGTCGAAGGCAGCGGCAGCGACGACTACCGCCTGGTGAAGTCCATGCTGTATTCGCGCCCCGACCTGATGCACCGCATCCTGGCCCTCAACGCCGACACCGTGGCCGCCTACCTCAACGCGCAGATCGAGGCCGGCGCGCAGGCCGTGATGGTGTTCGACAGCTGGGGCGGGGTGCTGGCCGACGGCGCCTTCCAGCAGTTCAGCCTGGCCTACACGCAGCGCGTGCTGAAGCAGCTCAAGCGCGAGCACGACGGGCAGCGCATCCCGCACATCGTCTTCACCAAGGGCGGCGGCCTGTGGCTGGAAGACATGCTCGGCGGCGAATCCGTGCCTGACGTGCTGGGCGTGGACTGGACGGTCAACCTGGCCCGCGCCCGCGAGCGCGTGGGCGACCGCGTCGCCCTGCAGGGCAACCTGGACCCCAACATCCTGTTCGCCCCGCCGGCCGCGATAGAGGCCGAAGCCAAGCGCGTGCTGGACAGCTTCGGCCACCCGCAGCGCGCCGACGGCGGCTTGGGCGGCCACGTGTTCAACCTGGGCCATGGCATCAGCCAGTACACGCCGCCTGAGCACGTGCAGGTGCTGGTGGACACCGTGCACGAGCACTCGCGACGCCTGCGCGCCACGGCCTGAAAGCCTGGAGCTTGCGCAAGCTGGGCGTCTTTGATGCGCGGGGCTTGACTTGTCCACGGAATCAGCTCTGCGGCCTGACGCCGCCGGAAGCATCATTTCCGGCTGCGCCGGCCCTGCGGAATAGCGTTAAGCCGTTGATCTCATTGATGAATTTCCCCGTGTTGCAACTCCGTGCACGGTGGAAACCCGCGCTGCGTACAGGCTGTGAACGGCTCGCGCGCAGTTTCCCCACAAAGTTATCCACAGCGGCGGCCCATCCATGACGTACCGGCTGGCGGTGGCCGTGGAGGCGCCGCAATACAGCGGCCTGGGCGGGCCGCTGGATTACTTGAGCGAGCTGCCCCTGCCGCCCGGCACGCTGGTGCGCGTACCGCTGGGCCGGCGCGAGGTGCCCGGCCTGGTGTGGGACGCGCCCGCCGAAGCGGCGGAGACTGGCCGTCCCCCCCTGTCCGACGACGCCCTGCGGCCCGTGGCGCAGGTGTTCACCGCGCTGCCGCCCCTGGGCGACGCCTGGCGCGACCTGGTGGCTTTCACGGCCGCCTACTACCAGCGCGGCTTGGGCGAGGTGGCGCTGTCGGTGCTGCCGCCGGAGCTGCGCAAGCTGGACGACACCAAGCTCGCGCGCCGCATCGCCCGGCTGCGCAAGGCGCTGGAGCAGGGTGGTGCCGATGCCGCGGACGCCGATGAGGACGACGGCGACGGCCTCGAACCCGCAGATCCGGCAAATCCGGCGGCCGCCGCGCCGCCCCGTCCGGCCGGGCACGCCAACGAGCCACCCGCACTGACGCCGGACCAGCAGGCCGCGGTGGAGGCCGTGACGGCTGCGGCTTCGGACGGCACCTTCCTGCTGCACGGCGTCACCGGCAGCGGCAAGACCGAGGTGTATTTGCAGGCCGCCGCCCACACCCTGGCCGCCGGTCGGCAGGCGCTGGTGCTGGTGCCCGAGATCAACCTCACGCCGCAACTGGAGGCGCGCTTTGCCGAGCGTTTCAAGGGCCGGCGCCTCGTCTCGCTGCACAGCGGCCTCACCCCGGCGCAGCGGCTGAAGCACTGGCTGATGGCGCACCTGGGCCTGGCGGACCTGGTGCTGGGCACGCGGCTGGCGGTGTTCGCGCCGCTGCCGCGGTTGGGCCTCATCGTCGTGGACGAGGAGCACGACCCCTCCTACAAGCAGCAGGAGGGCGCCCGCTACTCCGCGCGCGACCTGGCCGTCTACCGTGGCCGGCTGGAGCGCGCTCCCGTGCTGCTGGGCTCGGCCACGCCCTCGCTGGAGAGCTGGCATCGCGCGCAGCAGGGCCGCTACAAGCGCCTGGACCTGGCCAGCCGCATCGGCGGCGGCGTGCTGCCGCAAGTCAGGCTGGTGGACATGAATTTGCTGCCGCGCACGCATGGCGTGACGGTGGCGCTGTCGCCGCAACTGGTGGACGCGCTGCGCGAGCGCCTGGCCCTGGGCGAGCAAAGCCTCTTGTTCCTCAACCGCCGCGGCTACGCCCCGGTGCTGCACTGCACCGAGTGCGGCTGGAAGAGCGGCTGTCCGCACTGCAGCGCCTGGCGGGTGTTCCACCGCGGCGACCGCACGCTGCGCTGCCACCACTGCGGCTTCACCGAGCGCGTGCCGCGTGCCTGCCCGCAGTGCGGCAACCTCGACCTGCAGCCCCTGGGCCGCGGCACCGAGCGGCTGGAGGAGCAGATCGCCCAAGCGTTGCCCGCCGCCCGCGTGGCCCGCATAGACGCCGACACCACGCGCGCCGCCGGTGCGCTGCAGGAGCGCCTGGCGGCCGTGCATGCCGGCGAGGTGGACGTGCTGGTGGGCACGCAGATGGTCGCCAAGGGCCACGACTTCCGGCGCATCACGCTGGTGGCGGCGGTCAACCCGGACAGTGCGCTCTTCGCCAGCGACTTCCGCGCGCCGGAGCGCCTCTTCGCGCTGCTCATGCAGGCCGCGGGCCGCGCGGGGCGTGATGCCCGCCAAGCCGCGCGCAGCCAGATGTGGCTGCAGACCTGGCACCCCACGCACCCGCTGTACGCCGCGCTGCGGCGGCACGACTTCGAGAGCTTCGCCGCCTCGCAGCTGGCCGAGCGCGAGAGCGCCGGGCTGCCGCCCTACACGCACCTGGCGCTGCTGCGGGCCGAGGCGCGCACGCCGGAGGCGGCCAGCGCCTTCCTGGACGACGCGGCCGCCTGCGCCAACGAATTTCCCGAGGCCGAGCAGGTGCTGGTTTACCCGGCCGTGCCCCCGCCCGTGGCGCGCGTGGCCGACGTGGAGCGCATGCAGATGCTGGTGGAGTCGCCCTCGCGCGCCGCGCTGCAGCGGCTGCTGGCGCAGTGGCTGCCCAAGCTGCATGCGTTGCGCGCGGCGCACAAGGGGCTCATCCGTTGGGCGGTGGACGTGGATCCGCTGGGAATTTGAAGAGGGGCATGTCCTCCCGTTTATTCCTCGTTGGCAAATGGGCACTGCGCGATGCCGTACCGCCATGGCGTTGAGAAGGCACGCAAGTTGCGCAACCGCCTGTAGTCCCAAGCCCGCCGCCTGCATGCCGCTTTGCCGGGGCGCCGCATCCAGGGGCGTTTGGCTTCCAAGCCCGCCGGATCAAGCACTTGGGCGTTCCACCAGCAGCTTGCCCACAGAGTTGTCCACAGTTTGGAGGGCCGGTTTGGGAAAAACCGCCTGGAATCAGCCGCTTGCGCAATTTCCCTCAGACGGCGCATGAGGCGCATGTCACACCGGCGCCGTTGCCGCAACCGCTTGACACGTTTGCGCCAACGTGATGGCCGTTTTGTGGGGCTTGACAAGCCCCCTTGTCCCCACTTCGGAAACAGCGGTGCAAGCCGTGCGAGGCCGGCGCGCGCCGCACCGAAGCGGGGCGGGCACGATTTTCTAAATCCTTGATTCACAAGATTTATTTGAACCGCGCACAGGCCGCATGCGAGCGCCCACCCTCCTGATGCGACAAGCACTTGCGCCACTCTTGTGCAGCTTGCGCACAAAGTTATCCACAGCGCTTGAAGGCTGCCGGGAAAACAAATGGACAGGGTTTTCGTTACATCCCGGCCGAGGTTTGCAGGACGTCAAAAGGAAATTCCACACCGGGTCGCCCGATTTGGCTGAAGACGCATCGAAGGGCTTGACCCGTAACAAAAATGCGCCAAGTGCTTGATTCTTCTCCAGGTCCGGCGCACTGCGCAAAAAATAGGCAGCCGACGTTTGTTCTTGGCGCATCAAGGACTTAAGGCAGTCATGGCCAGCTTGCTCACTGACTTGTCCACAGAAACGGTGCATGGAGCGATGAGTGTGCGGCCGGGGCTTGATAAGGCTCTTCCGCTCCTCTGCGAAATCATGGGCGCCAGTCGGGTGAAGCCCAATTTGAATTTGTTCTGGACGCCGCCCGGCAATATCGGCTGCGTTCCCATGCCTGCAAGGCCGGGCTTTTATCCCCAAGGCCGACATACTCCGCCGCCGTCTGCCGTGCGGGGTGGCGAGCACTTCCAAGGCAGGGGTTGCTCCTTGAGGGTTGAGCTAAGTCATTGATTTTTATGAGTGGGGCACCGTTGCCTCAAGGGCGGGCAGCCGGGCTGCGGGCTTGTGGAATCAAGCACTTGGCGCAGTCGCCGGCACCTTGCCCACAAAGTTGTCCACAGCTCGGGTGGACAGCTGGAAAAACACGGCCTGCTTCAAGCACTTGGCGTGAGAAGCTCACATGCCTGCCAGGAGCGGCCGGCCCGCGGCCGTGCAGTGCCTACACCACGGCGGCCCGGTGCGTGATGCGCGTCGCGGCCGGGGGCGCTGCGGTGTCGGACATGCGGCGCGGCGGTGGGACGGCTGGCTATCATGCGCGCCGCTTTCGCGGACCGCCGCCGTCCGCCGCCTGCGCGTCCCACGCGCACTTTCCGTACGCTTCCCGCGTCCGTTGCTTCCCGTTTCCCGCTCCCATGGCCGACACCCTCAATCCCGCCCAGCTCGAAGCCGTCCACCACCTCGCAGGCCCATGCCTCGTGCTGGCCGGCGCGGGGTCGGGCAAGACCCGGGTGATCACGCACAAGATCGCCCGGCTGCTGCAGGCCGGGCTGGAGCCCAAGCAGATCGCGGCCATCACCTTCACCAACAAGGCCGCGCAGGAAATGCGCGAGCGCGCCAAGAGCCTGGTTGGGCCGCGCGCGGCCAAGGACCTGGTGGTCAGCACCTTCCACTCCCTGGGCGTGCGCATGCTGCGCGAGGACGGCCAGCGCCTGGGCCTGAAGGCGCAGTTCTCCATCCTGGACGCCGACGACGTGCTGGGCGTGCTGCGCGACGTGGGCGGCAGCACCGACAACAAGACCGCGCGCCAGTGGCAATGGACCATCAGCCTCTGGAAGAACCAGGGCTTCAACAGCGACACCGTGCGCTCGGCCGTGCAGAACGCGGAAGAGGAGCTGGTCGCCCGCGTGATGAAGCTTTACGAGGAGCGCCTCTCGGCCTACCAGGCCGTGGACTTCGACGACCTCATCGGCCTGCCTTTGAAGCTGCTCACCAGCGACGACGAGGCACGGCGCAAGTGGCAGGACACCTTCCGCCACGTGCTGGTGGACGAGTACCAGGACACCAACTCCGTCCAGTACGAGTTGCTCAAGGCGCTGGTGGACCACCCGGACGACCGTTTGCGCGGCCACTTCACGGCCGTGGGCGACGACGACCAGAGCATCTACGGCTGGCGCGGCGCCACCATCGAGAACCTGCGCCGGCTGCCCGAGGACTTCACCCAGCTCAAGATCATTCCGCTGGAGCAGAACTACCGCTCCACCGGCGCCATCCTGCGCGCGGCCAACAACGTCATCGCCGCCAACCCCAAGCTGTTCGAAAAGAAGCTGTGGAGCGAGTTCGGCGACGGCGAGCCCGTGCGCGTCATGGAGTGCGACGGCGAGGAGCACGAGGCCGAGCGCGCCGTGGCCTTCATACAAGGCATCCGTGCGCAGGGCGGGGCGGAGCTGAAGTTCGCCGACTTCGCCATCCTCTACCGCGCCAACCACCAGGCGCGCGTGTTCGAGCAGAAGCTGCGCGCGGCGCAGATCCCCTACAAGGTCTCCGGCGGCCAGAGCTTCTTCGACCGCGCGGAAATCAAGGACCTCTGCGCCTGGCTGCGGCTGCTGGTCAACCAGGACGACGACCCCGCCTTCCTGCGCGCCGTCACCACGCCCAAGCGCGGCATAGGCCACCAGACGCTGGCCGCGTTGGGCGAGTTCGCCGGCAAGTGGAAGCTCTCCATGTTCGAGGCCCTGTTCGCCGAGAGCCTGCCCGCCGCGCTCAACCGCAAGGCCATAGACGGCCTCCACGAGTTCGGCCGCTACGTCAACGAGTTCGAATACCGCGCCCGCCACACCAGCGGCAACGAGGACGCGCGCAAGCTCCTGCTGGAGTGGCTCACCGATATCGGCTACGAAAAGCACCTGCACGACGGCGAGGACAGCGAAAAGCTCGCCGCCGCGCGCTGGAACAACGTCATGGACTTCGTGGACTGGGTGGCGCGGCGCTGCGGCGGCGAGATCACGCAGGAGGGCGGCACCTTCGAGAGCGAGAAGAAGACGGTGCTGGAGGTGGCGCAGAGCATCAGCGTCATCATCAGCCTGGCCGAGCGCGGCACCGAGCAGGACGTGGTGACCCTCTCCACGCTGCACGCCTCCAAGGGCCTGGAGTGGCCGCACGTGGTGCTGGCCGGCGTCAACGAGGGGCTGCTGCCCTTTCGCAGCGAGGACGAGGACATGACCGCGGAGCGGCTGCAGGAGGAGCGCCGCCTGATGTACGTGGGCATCACCCGCGCGCGCCGCACCCTGGCCGTGAGCGTGCTGCGCCGGCGCAAGCGCGGGCGCGAGACCGTGGCTGCGCAGCCCAGCCGCTTCATTGCCGAGATGAAGCTGCACGAGAGCGCCACCAAGGAAGACCCGCGCGAGCGGCTCAAGAAGCTGCGCGCCCAGCTCGCGGCCCGCACGGCGCAAACGCCCGTGTAAAGCGGCTGCCAGGGCCGGCACGGGGCAGGCACCGCGGCGCCCGCCCCGGTGAGCGGCACGGCGCACGCGCGGCACGTGCCGCGCCGTGGCCGCTTTTTTGTCCTCTTGCCCATTTGCCGTGTGCTCCGGCCTGCTGATCCGGTCTCGGATGTGGATTTGCGCACGGCATCAGACACCAGCGCTTGCGCTCAGGCAGGCCCGCCTGATGAAGGAGAATGGAAACTATTGGTTTCATATCCTCGGATTTCCTGTGCCTTCTGCTGCCCGCACTGCAAACCTTTTGCGCCCAAGTGCCGTCGCGCTGGGGTTGGCGCTGGCGGCGGGCCTGGCTGCCGCGCAGTCGCCGGATGCGTTGCACGACCTGGAGGCGCTGCTGGGCACGGAGGTGGAGGGCGCGTCGCGCCAACTGGAGTCGGCGCTGGACGCGCCGGCCGTGGTGAGCTCCATCAACCATGCGGAGGCCAACGCGCTGGGCCACCGCACCTTGGGCGACATGCTCTCGCTGCTGCCGGGCATCTACATCGGCACCATCCGCGGCTACAGCACCGTGGGCATGCGCGGCCTCAATCCGCAGGGCGGCGTCAACAACTCGCGCCTGTTCATGAGCGTGGACGGTTACCACGTCAACGACGCCGTGTACGACCAGGCCCTGCCGGTGTGGGAATTCCCCATCGTGGCCGACTGGATCAAGCGGGTGGAGCTGGTGAGCGGGCCGGCCTCCTCGGTGTATGGCGGCAACGCGCTGCTGGGCGTGGTCAACGCCGTCACGCTGGAAGGGCGTGACGCGCCGGGGCTGCGCGTGCGCGCCGGGGCGGGCAGTTGGGGCACGCGCAACGCGGTGCTCAACTACGGCTGGAACGAAGGCGGCAACGACCTCTTCGTGGGCCTGGCGCTCAACGACAGCACGGGCGAGACGCTGAACGACGCGGCCTTGCGCAGCCCAACCACCCCCGACGGCCGCTTGGCCGGGCAGGACGGCCTGCGTTACCACAGCCTGTTCCTGAAGTGGCGCGTGGACGAGTGGCGGTTGAGCGTGGCCAGCCAGGAGCGCGTCAAGGGCATGCCCGTCACCCCCTACGCGGCCATGCAGGGCGTGCCGGGCAACCGATACAACGACACCTACGACTACGCCGAGCTGGCCTGGGACGGCGCCTGGCGCGAGGACTGGCGCGGCACCTTGCGCATGAACGTCTCGCGCAGCACCGCGACGGGCCGCTACATGACCGGCACGGTGGACGCGCCCGTGGTCAAGCACGACGAAGGCAGCGGCAACTGGGCCGCCATGGATGCCCGGCTGCAGTGGCGCGGCTGGATCAACCACGAGCTCACCATGGGCGCCGAGGCGCGGCGCATGTACAACGCCCGCCAGAACGTCTACGACGTCGAGCCCTACAGCGTGTACCTCGCCAAGAAAAACACGCAGAACCAGGCCGCGCTGTTTGCGCAGGACCACTGGCGCTTGGCCGAGCGCTGGTCGCTGACCACCGGCGCACGCGTGGACCAGGTGCAGGGCTACGCCGCAGCCTTCTCGCCGCGGCTGGCGCTGGTGGTGAGGCCCAACGAGCACGAGGCCTTCAAGCTGCTGTACGGGCAGGGCTTTCGTGTGCCCAGCCTGGCCGAGCGCTATTACCAGGACGCCAGCGGCTCGCAGCCCAGCAACCCCGAGCTGCAGCCCGAGCGGCTGCGTTCCGTGGCGCTGGCCTGGGAGCGTGCCGTGGGCAAGCGCAGCCGCGTGTCCGTGCACCTGTACCGCGACCGCATGCGCGAGCTCATCGAGTTCATGCCCGTGGTGGGCGTGGAGTCGCAATACCGCAACCTGTCCCAGGTGCGCACGCACGGGCTGGACCTGGAGGCGCAGGGCCTGCTCGACGCCGGCGTGCAGTGGCGCGCCAGCGTGTCGCTGCAGAGCGCCCGCTCGGAGGAGGGACGGCTGGCCAACACGCCGCGCTGGCTCTCCAAGGGCCTGCTCATCGTCCCGCTGCCTCAGCCGTGCTGGTCCACGGCGCTGCAGTGGATGTCGCTGGGCCGCCGCTCCGACGACGTGCCCGCGCGCCACACGGTCGATGGCGTGCTGCGCTGGGAGCCGCAGCGCGATCGCAGCCTGTCCTTGCGCATCCAGAACCTGCTGGATACGGCCTCCTGGGATCCCTCGCCGCCAGGGGTGCCGCTGTCCCGCATTCCGCTGGAGCGCCGGCGCGTGAGCATCGACTGGCAACAGGCCTTCTGAGGCCGGGCCGCAGTTCCGTCATGTTGCTTCACCCTCTGCGCTGCTGTGCATTCCTGCTGCTGACCCTGCTGGGCTGGGCGGCCGGGGCGCAGCCGCTGGCGGAGGCCGATCTCAAGGCCCAGATCCTGTGGCGCGCGCTGCAGTTCGTGGAGTGGCCGGGCGAGGTGTCGCCCTCGCAGCCGCTGCAGCTTTGCCTGACGGTGCAGGGGCCGCTGGCCGACGCGCTGCGCGATTGGGATCAGCGCGCGCTCAACGGGCGGCGCCTGGAGCTGCGCCGCGTGGCCGGCGCGACCGCGGCCGCGACCGCGGGCTGCCACATCGTTTATGTCGGCGCCGACGCCAGCGTGCCGGCCCAGCTCCCGCGCGGCCTGCTGTGGGTGGGCGACAACATGGGCCTCACCGAGCGCGGCGTGATGATCAACCTGCAACCGCAGCAGGGCCGCATCGTGTTCGACGTGGACCTGCATTCCGCACGCCGCGCCGGGCTGGACATCAATGCCCGGCTGCTGCGGCTGGCGCGCTACGTGCGTACGGAGGGCATGCCTTGAAGATGAATCAGGCGCCGGCGCATGAAGCCGTGCCGGTGGGAGACCCGCGCACCGCGCCGCACGTCAGTTGGCTGGCCCTGCGCCGTCGCAGCGACACGGTGCTGGCCTGCGCGGCCATGGCCATCGTGGTGCTGCTGCTGGGCCTGTTCGAGTTCCTGCAGCTGGACCTGCGCCAGCGCGACGGGCTGCGCACGCAGGCCGCGCTGGTGGGCCGCACGGCCGCCGCGGCGCTGCTGTTCGAGGACGCGACCGAGGCCCGCACCCTGCTCAATGCCTTCGAGGCCGCGCCGGCGGTGTCCTCGGCGCAACTGCTGAACGCCGGGGGCCGCGCGCTGGCGCAGTTCCGCCGCGCCGTGCCGCCGAGCTGGCTGGAGCGCTACGGCGGGCACATCGCCACGGAAATCGACGTGCTGGG
Organism: Azohydromonas lata; assembly: GCF_034427735.1. Lineage (NCBI taxonomy): Bacteria > Pseudomonadati > Pseudomonadota > Betaproteobacteria > Burkholderiales > Sphaerotilaceae > Azohydromonas > Azohydromonas lata. Next base: position 21,722 of record NZ_JAXOJX010000071.1, on the reverse strand, counting down.
CACCGACGGCCAGGTCGTCGGCCGGCTTCAGGTGCAGGCCTGGCGCGCGCCGACCTGGCGCGCCCTGGGCACGGTGCTAACGGCGGCCGTGGTCATCATGGCGCTGGCCCTGGGCGCAGTGGCCCTGGCCTCGCGCCGCCAGCGCGCGCAACTGCGCGCGGCTGACGCACGCACGCGCTACCTCGCCCACCACGACGTGCTCACCGGGCTGGCCAACCGCGAGTCCTTTGCCTCCGCGCTGGCGCAGGCCGCCGGCTCCGGCGCGCCCGCGGTGCTGATGTGCGTGGACGTGGACGACTTCAAGCTCGTCAACGACAGCCGCGGCCACGCCGCGGGCGACGCGGTGCTGCGCACCGTGGCGCAGCGGCTGCAGTCGCTGGTGCGCACGCAGGACGTGGTCGGCCGCTTGGGCGGTGACGAGTTCGCGCTGCTGCTGCGCGCGCCCGTGGACGGACCCACCACCGAGGCCATGGCGCAGCGCATCGTCGAGCAGTTGCCGCGGCGCATCGAATTCGAGGGCTCCTCGCTGAAGGTGGGCGTGTCGATGGGCCTGGTGCGGCTGCCTGACGACGCCACCACCGCCGAGGGCGCCATGGCCTGCGCCGACACGGCCATGTACCAGGCCAAGCGCGCCGGCAAGGGCGTGTGGAGCCGCTACACCGCCGCGTTGGGCGAGGCGCAGCGCGAGCGCCTGGCGCTGGTGCAGGCGCTGCGCGGGGCGCTGGCGCGTGAGGAGTTCGAGCTGGCCTACCAGCCCGTGTTCGACGCCGAGGGCCGCCTCATGAGCCTGGAAGGCCTGGCGCGCTGGCACAGCGCCAGCCGCGGCCAGGTGCCGCCCATGCAGTTCGTCCCCGTGCTGGAAGAGGCCGGGCTCGTGGCCGATCTCGGCCTGGTGCTGCTCAAGCGGCTGCGCATGGACCTGGACGCTTGGGCCGAGCAGGGCCTGCGCTGCCCACCCGTGGCGCTGAACCTGAGCTCACAGCAGTGCCGCCTGGAGTCGCAGCGCGAGCGCTTCCTGCAGCAGCTCTGCACGCTTGGGCTCACGCCGGACGAGGTCGAGTTCGAGCTCACCGAGACCACCGTGTTCGAGGATTTCGACAGCCCCGGCTCCATCGTCCGCGCGCTGCAGTCCGGCGGCTACCGGCTGGCCATAGACGACTTCGGCACCGGCTACAGCTCGCTGGCCTATCTGCTGCGCCTGCGCTGCGCCAAGCTCAAGATAGACCGCGTCTTCGTCGATGGCGTGGCCCGTCGCGACGACGCCGCGCTGCTGGTGGAAACCATGGTGCGCGTGGCCCATGCCATGGGCATGCACGTGGTCGCCGAGGGCGTGGAAAAGGAAGAGGATCTGTTCAAGCTCCAGGCGCTGGGCTGCGACCTCTACCAGGGCTTCCTGCTGGCGCATCCGCTGCCCACGCAGCGCGTGGCGGCCCTGCTGCGCGATGGCGGCAACGTTTCGCCGCCGCAGCCTGCGTTTAGCGCTCCCCGCCTGACCAGGACGGCCTGAGCGGTGCAGCGCACGGCGCCCCGGGCGCCGCTCCCGTGCGTCAACCCGTAAAGGCCTGCACCACCACCAGGCCCAGCGCGGCCAGCATCACGGCAAATTGAACCCAACCTTGGTCACTCATCGCTTTGTCCTTTGGCCTCTGCAAACGAAAGAGGCATTTGCGACGAAGCTTATGCGCAAGACGCAGACCCTTATTCATGTTGGACCCCGTGTAGGTGGGGAGAACCCTTACTGGGAATGCCGCTTGCTGCTCTCTCGGGTTGCCTGTAGCACGCATCCCCGCCGTGCCTCCCCCTGTCGGGTAACGGTCCACCAAACACGGGACGGCAAAAAGCCCCGCGGCCTCACGGCGGCGGGGCTATCGAGAAGCGCTTTGAGCCGGGCTCGGCCGCTTCTTACTGCTTGATCGCCTCGACCTGCACGACCAGCTTCACGTTGTCGGGCATGCCCATGTTCAGGCCGAAGTTCACGCCCCACAGGCTGCGCTGCATCGTGGCCTCGAAGTCGCCGCCGCAGACTTCGCGCTTGAGCATGGGGTTCACGTAGCAGTTGAAGTTGCGGGCCTTCAGGACGATGGGGTTGGTCTTGCCGCGCAGCGTCAGCGAGCCGGCGATCTCGGTGACCTTGTCGCCGTCGAAGGTGAACTTGTCGGCCACGAACTTGGCCGTGGGGAACTGCTCGGCGGCGAAGAAATCGTCGCTGCGCAGGTGCTTGTCGAAAGCCGGCGTGCCGCTGCTCACGGAGGCCGTCTCCAGCGTCAGCTCCACGCGGCCGGTGCGCGCGGCGCGGTCGAACTCCACGGTGCCTTCCTTCTTGTCGAAGCGGCCGCGGTTGGTCGAGGTGCCGAAGTGCGGGAACTCGAAGGTCACGAAGGTGTGGCTGGGATCGATGGCGTAGGTGGCGGCCTGCGCGGGCAGCACGGTGGTGGCGGCCATGGTGGCCAGGGCGGAGAGGGCGAGGAGCTTTTTCATGGCTTGGGCAGGGGGTCGGAAAACCGGGTTGAGGAGATGAGCCGCGCGCGGCCGCCGGGGCCGGCGCGGCAAGGAACTGCTGGGTGCGGCGCGAAGGCCGCGGCGTTCACTGCGCGGGGATGCCGCTGAAGGTGAGCTTGAACTTGACGGCCACGTCGTTGGCGACCATGGAGGTGTCGCTCCACTCGCCTTCGCCGATGCGGTGGTCCAGCCGCTTGAGCGTGAAGCCGCCCGTGGCCACGGTGTTGGCGCCGGCCGCGGCCAGCGTCACCGGCACCACGATGTCGCGCGTCACGCCCTTGAGCGCGAACTGCCCGGCGACGTCAAAGCGCCCGCCGCCCAGCGCCTTGACGGCGGTGGACGTGAACGTGGCCTGCGGGAACTTGGCCGTGTTGAACCACTCCGGCTTGACCACCTCGGCCTCGCTCTCCGGCGCGCCCATGCTGATGCTGGCCAGGTCCACCTTGAGCGCGATGCGGGCGGTCTCGGGCTTCTTGGGGTCGAACTGCACCTGCGCGTCGAAGCGGCGGAAGCGCCCGTCCACCGGCACGCCCATCTGGCGGCTGGTGAAGGTGACCTCGCTTTGCGCCGCCACGAGCTGCGCCGGGGCCGGCGCGGCGGCGGCCGGGGCCGGCTTGGCGGCGGTTGCGGCATTGGCGGCCGGCTTGGCCGGCGACTGGGCCCAGGCGGCCGGGGCGGCCAGCGCCGCGGCCAGTGCCAGCAGGGAAAGGGTTCGCGGGGTCATGGAAGGCATGTCCTGGGGTCGTGTGGGGAAGGGAGGTGAGGAGGATCAGGCGCGGCCCAGGCTCATGCGGGCGAGCAGGCCGTCGCGGTCGATGAGCTGATGCTTGAGCACCGCCGCCAGGTGCAGCAGCACCAGGGCGCCCAACGCGAAGGCCAGGCCCTTGTGCCAGGGCTTGAGCAGGGCGGCCAGCGCCTTGTCCACCGGGACGAAGTCCGGCAGCGGCAGCACGCCGAACAGCACCACCGGGAAGCCCGCGGCCGAGCTGTAGGCCCAGCCCACCAGCGGCACGGCGAAGAACAGCAGGTACAGCGCGTGGTGCGTGCCGTGCGCGGCGGCGCGCTGCCAGGCCGGCATGTGCATGTCGTGCGGGCGCGCCGAGCGCAGCCGCACCAGCAGCCGCACGGCCGACAGCGCCAGCACCACCACGCCGGCCCACTTGTGCCAGCTGTAGAGCTTCAGCCGCGTCGGCGACACCGGCAGGTCGGCCATGTACAGGCCCAGCGCGAAGGTGCCGGTGATCAACAGGGCCAGCAGCCAGTGCAGTGCCACGGCCGGCGTGCTGTAGCGGGAAACGGTGAGCTTGGTCATGGGCAGGGGGCGAAAGCGGGCGGGGCGGGACGTCGTGTCGATCTAGGGAGTATCCCGGAGTGCCTGGGGGTGCCGGCTTCAGCAGGCTTGAGGCGGTATTTCAGAAAAAGTGAATGCCCCGCCTTGATGGCGCGCAAGGAATGTGCATGCCGGAGGCCCCAACCGCCTGGGCGCACGGTTTGCCTGGAGCCCGGACCATCCCACTCAAGGAGTTTTTGCGATGTCCGACCTGCGCCTGCGTCCCGTTGTCCTGGCCGCTGCCGTCCTTGCCGGCGCGCTGGCCGCCTGCAGCCCGCGTTCCGAGAACAAGCCGGCCGAGGCGGTGGTGACCAACCAGACCGCGCCCGCGCCGGTGACCACCGCGTCCGACGCCGCGGCCACCGCCTCCGCCGCGATGGGCAACGCCGCCGACAACATCAAGCAAGCCGCCGGCGAGGCCAAGGACAAGGCCGCTGCCGCGGCAGACACCGCGGGCGACAAGGCCGCCGCGGCCGCCGACACCGCCGGCGACAAGATCGCCGCCGCCGCGGCCGCTACCAAGGAAAAGGCCGGCGAGCTGGCCACCGACGCCAAGGAGCTGGCCGGCGACGCCGCCGTCACCGCCCGCGTCAAGACCACGCTGGCCGCCGACGCCAAGCTCAGCGCGCTGGACATCAACGTGGACACCAAGGACGGCGTGGTCACCCTCAAGGGCACCGCCCCCGACGCCGCGGCCCGCAAGCACGCCACCGACCTCGTCAAGGGCGTCAAGGGCGTGAGCAAGGTGGACAACCAGCTCCAGGCGTCGTCGTAAGGCGGGGCAGGGGGCTGCCGCAAAACCCCCATCGTTCAGTTTTCTGAACCCTCGCTTCCCATTCGATGGGGCTCATCGTTCAGAAATCTGAACGGTGAAGGCGGCGCACCCGCCGCCTTCACCGTCAAACCGCTCTCAACCAGCCCTCAAGCCGCCTTCCTCGCCTCGCGCTCGCGCCACTGCCGCATCAGCGCGTCCCACTCCTGCCGCGCCTGCGCCAGGTGGCGCGCCTTCACGTGGCCGTAGCCGCGGATCTGCTGCGGGATGCGCGCGATCTGCACCGCCAGCGCCAGCCGCCCGGCCGTCAGGCCGCCCAACAGCTCCTCGATGCAGGCGCGGTACTCCTCGATCAAGGCCCGCTCCTCGCGCCGCTCCGCCGTGCGGCCGAACGGGTCCAGCGCCGAGCCGCGCAGCCCCTTGAGCTTGGCCAGCCAGGTGAAGGCGGTGCGCATCCACGGGCCGTAGGCCTGCTTGACCAGCTCGCCGCGCTCGTTCTTGCGGGCCATCAGCGGCGGCGCCAGGTGGTGCACCACCTTGAAGTCGCCCTCGAACATCGCGCCCAACTGGGCCTGGAACGCCGGGTCGGTGTGCAGCCGCGCCACCTCGTACTCGTCCTTGTAGGCCATGAGCTTGAAGAGGCCCTGCGCCACTGCCTCGGTCAGCCGCGTGGAGCCCAGCGGCTGCTCGGCCTGGCGCACGCGCTGGACGAAGTCGCTGTAGCGCTGCGCGTAGGCCGCGTCCTGGTAGCCGGTGAGGAAGTCCACGCGGCGCTGGAGGGTCTCCTCCAGCGCCGGGCGGCGCACGATGCTGATCACCTGCGCCGCCTGGAACAGCGCCTGCACCGAGGCCAGGTCGTGCGCGCAGTGCCGGCCCAACTCGAAGGCGCGCAGGTTCTTGTCCACCTGTACGCCGTTGAGCTCGATGGCGCGGCGCAGCGAGTCCAGCCGCAGCGGCACGCGCCCCATCTGCCAGGCGCAGCCCAGCAGCAGCGGGTTGGCGTAGATGGAGTCGCCCAACAGCTTCACCGCCACCTGCTCCGCGTCGAAGGCCAGCAGCCGCTCGCGGCCCACGGCCTGCGCAATCGTGTCCTGGCAGGGCCCAAGCGGGAACTGCCAGTCCGGCTGATGCACGAAGGCCGCCGTCGGCGCGGTGTGGGTGTTCAGGGCCACCGCGGTGCGCCCGGGGTGCATGACGGCCAGCGTCGCCGGCAGCGCGGCCACGATGGCGTCGCAGGCGATCACGAGATCGGCCGCGGCCATGTCCACCTTGGTGGTGTGAATGGCGCTGGCCGTGTCGGCGATCTGCACGTGGCTCCAGGTCGCGCCGCCTTTCTGCGCCAGCCCGGCCGCGTCCTGCGTGACGATGCCCTTGCCCTCCAGGTGCGCCGCCATGCCCAGCAACTGGCCGATGGTGATCACGCCCGTGCCGCCCACGCCCGCCACCACGATGCCCCAGGCCTGCGCCGCCGCCGGCAGCGCGGGCTCGGGAATGGGCGGCAGCGCCGCCGTGTCCTGCGCCTGGTCGGCCTTGGGCTTCTTCAACGTGCCGCCTTCCACCGTCACGAAGCTTGGGCAGAAGCCCTGCACGCAGGAGAAGTCCAGGTTGCAGCTGTTCTGGTTGATGCGGCGCTTGCGGCCGAACTCGGTCTCCACCGGCTCCACCGACAGGCAGTTGCTCTTGTCGCTGCAGTCGCCGCAGCCTTCGCACACGGCCTCGTTGATCACCACGCGCTGGGCCGGCGCCTGCATCGTCCCGCGCTTGCGGCGGCGGCGCTTTTCGGTGGCGCACATCTGGGCGTAGATCAGCACCGTGCAGCCGGCCGTCTCGCGCAGCTCGCGCTGCACGGCGTCGAGCTCGCCGCGCTCGCGCACCGTCACGCCCTCGGCCATGCCCGGCATGGCGCGGTAGGCGTCGGGCGTGTCGGTGACGAGCACGATGCGCTTGACCCCTTCGGCGCGCAGCTCCTGCGTCATCTCCGGCACGCGCATCTGGCCTTCCACCGGTTGGCCGCCCGTCATGGCCACCGCGTCGTTGAACAGGATCTTGTAAGTGATGTTCACCCCCGCCGCGATGGCCTGGCGGATCGCCAGCAGCCCGGAGTGCTGGTAGGTGCCGTCGCCCAGGTTGGCGAACACGTGCGGCTCGGTCGTGAAGGCCGCCTGGCCCACCCAGGGCACGCCTTCGCCGCCCATCTGCGTGAAGGTGCTGGTGGCGCGGTCCATCCAGGTGACCATGTAGTGGCAGCCGATGCCCGCCACGGCGCGCGAGCCCTCCGGCACGCGGGTGCTGGTGTTGTGCGGGCAGCCGCTGCAGAACCACGCCTTGCGCTCCACCGGGGCCGGGGTGCCCGGAGCCTGCAGCAGGGCCAGGCCTCTTTCCTTGGCCTCGATCACGGCCAGCCGCGCGTCCATGCGCGCGGCGGTGTCGGCGTCCACGCCCAGCTTCCTGAGCCGCTTGGCGATGGCCTTGGCGATGAGGGCCGGCGTCAGGTCGGCCTGCGCGCGCAGCAGCCAGCTCCCGCTCGGGTTGGGCCGGCTCCACTCGCCGCCGCTCAGGTCGCCCTCGGGCTCCTCGAACTTGCCCAGCACGTTGGGCCGCACGTCCGGGCGCCAGTTGTAGAGCTCTTCCTTGAGCTGGTACTCGATGATCTGGCGCTTCTCCTCGACCACCAGGATTTCCTGCAGCCCAAGCGCGAACTGGCGCGTGATGTCGGCTTCCAGCGGCCACACCACGTTGACCTTGTGCAGCCGGATGCCGAGCCGGCGGCAGGTGGCGTCGTCCAGCCCCAGGTCGGCCAGCGCCTGGCGCGTGTCGTTGAACGCCTTGCCGCTGGCGATGATGCCGAAGCGGTCGCTGGGCGTGCTGATCACGTCGTGGTTGAGCCGGTTGGCGCGCACGTAGGCCAGGGCCGCGTACCACTTGTGGTCCATCAGCCGCGCCTCCTGCGCCAGCGGCGGGTCCGGCCAGCGGATGTGCAGGCCGCCCGGGGGCATCTCGAAGTCCTCCGGCAGGACGATGCGCACCCGGTCGGGGTCGATGTCCACCGTGGTGCTGGACTCCACCACCTCCTGGATGGTCTTCATGCCGGCCCACAGCCCCGAGAAGCGGCTGAGCGCGAAGGCGTGCAGCCCCATGTCCAGGATGTCCTGCACGCTGGACGGGAAGAACACCGGCAGCCCGCAGGCCTTGAAGACGTGGTCGCTCTGGTGCGGCGCGGTGGAGCTCTTGGACACGTGGTCGTCGCCGGCCACCGCGATCACGCCGCCGTGGCGCGCCGTGCCGGCCAGGTTGGCGTGCTTGAACACGTCCACGCTGCGGTCCACCCCCGGGCCCTTGCCGTACCAGAGGCCGAACACGCCGTCGAACTTGTTCTTGTCCGGGTACAGGTCCAACTGCTGCGAGCCCCACACCGCCGTGGCCGCCAGCTCCTCGTTCACGCCGGGCTGGAAGACGATGTGCTGCTGCGCCAGGTGCTTCTTCGCCGCCCACAGCGCCTGGTCCACGCCGCCCAAGGGGCTGCCGCGGTAGCCGCTGATGAAGCCGGCCGTGTTCAGCCCCGCGGCCGCGTCGCGCTGGCGCTGCAGCATGGGCAGCCGCACCAGCGCCTGCACGCCGCTCATGAAGGCGCGGCCGCGCGAGAGCGCGTACTTGTCCTCCAGCGTCACTTGCTCCAGCGCCTTGCGCACGGCTTCCGGCAGGGGGGCATTCATGGCGGCTTGCTCCTCGAAAAAGGGATGGCGTGAATGCGGGCAGTCTAGGTTTGGACCCCAGGCAAAGGCTTTCGTTCTTTGCCGGCATGCCCAGGTCTTGAGCAACAATCTTTCTTCAAATAAGGAACTGGAGAACGGATGACGCCAAAAAATCAAAAATCAGGGAAAACCCGTGCTTCGAGTGGCGAGGCGGCGGTCCCGTCCGCACCCACCGGGGTCGGGGCATCGGACGTGCCGGCCGCCGGCAGTGGGCTGGACCGCTACGACGTGGCCATCCTGGAGGAGCTACAGCGCGACGCGCGGCTGTCCAACGCCGAGCTGGCCGAGCGCATCGGCCTGTCGGCAGCGCCGACCTGGCGACGCGTCAAGGCGCTGGAGCAGCGCGGCGTGATCACCGGCTACCGCGCGGTCATCGACCGGCGCCGCATCGGCCTGGGCGTGTTCGCCTTCGTCCGCGTGGATGCCGACCGCAACACCGGCAGCGCCACGCGCGAGCTGGAGGAGGCGCTGTGCGCGCTGCCGGAGGTGTCCTCCTGCCACTACATCAGCGGCGCGGGCACGTTCGAGCTGCAGGTGCTGGCCACCGACCTCGACGCCTTCGCCCGCTTTGCCACCCACACCCTGCTCAACCTGCCCAACGTGAAGGACGTCCACACCAGTTTTTCGCTCGGGGAAGTGAAGGCGGGCGGGGCGCTGCCGCTGTCGCACCTGGGCGCGCGGGCTTCGGCCTCCAGGACGGCCTGACACGGTCTTCGCGTGGATGAAAGCCCGCTGGCATGGGGTTTGCGCTGTGTATACACATGTTTCCCCCCGCCACTTGTGCCCTTCATCCCGCGCTGAGCATTCAGCAATCTGAAATTGCATCCCGTGCTCATCGCTGCACCGTGCTGGGCCGCCGTGCCGCACGCTGGCAGGGCGAGGGCACCTTGGCGGTGCCGTGGAACAAGGCGAAGGCATTCACGGGAGCGTGTGCATGAACAACATGGTCCATCCCGAAGGCAACGAGCTGGCCCGGCTGCGTGGCCTGCTGCAGCACACCGAGGCGCAGCAGGCGCGGCAGCAGGCGCGGCTGGCGCAGCAGCTCCATGGCGACCTGGGTGCGCTGCTGGTGGCCGTAAAGCTGGAGCTGGGCTGGGTGGAGCGCCGCTTGGGCGAGCAGCCCGACCTGGGGGCCAAGTGCGCCAGCTTGGGCGGGCTGCTGGACGCCGCCGTGGACAACCTCAACCGCCTGGCCACCTCGCTGCGCCCGCGGCTGCTGGAGTGGCCGGGGCTGTGGTCGGCGCTGGAGTGGCTGGCACAGGACTTCGCGCAGCGCGAGAACCTGCACGCCGACGTGCGCATGCATGTGCAGGCCGGCGTGGCGCTGCCCGCGTCGGCGCAGGACTGGGCCGATGCCGTCTACCGCAGCGCCGAGGAGCTGCTCACCAACGTCGCACGCCATGCCCAGGCCCGCACCCTGCGCGTGCGCCTGTACGTGGAGGAGCCGCCCGAGGGCGTGATGCTGCTGGAGGTGGGCGACGACGGCGTGGGTTTCGAGCCTGCCGCGCTGGAGCACGGCTGGGGCCTGCTGGCCCTGCGCGAGCGCGTGGCCCATTGGGGCGGCCGCCTGACGCTGGCCAGCGCGCCGGGCGGCGGCACCACGGTGCGATTGAAGCTGCCTTTGCCGCGGGGAGAGGACGCATGAACGACCGCACCGTCCTGGGTCCCAGCCACGAGCCGCTGCCCGGCAGCGTGCCGCACATGCGCGTGCTGCTGTGCGACGGCCATCCGCTGGTGCGCCGCGCGCTGCGCCAGATGCTGGAGGAAGTGGGGATCGTCCTGGCCGGCGAGGCCGGCAGCGGCGCCGAAGTGCTGCTCAAGGTGCGCCAGGCCAGCGCCTGCCAGCCCTACGACGTGGTGCTCATGGACATCGAGATGCCCTACCGCGACGGGCTGGACCTGCTGCGGCTGCTGCGCAACGAATGCCCGCACCTGCCCGTGCTCATGCTCTCGGCCTTCCAGGACAAGCAGTACGCCGTGCGCAGCCTCAAGCTGGGTGCGGCGGGCTGCCTGAGCAAGAGCGCCGACGGGCACCAGTTCCTGCAGGCCCTCTCCACCGTCATGAAGGGCGGGCTGCACATTCCGCCGGACGTGGGCGCGCAGCTCGACGGCGCGCTGGAGCGCCGCGGCCGCGCCCCGCTGCGCGAGCGGCTGTCGCCGCGCGAGCTCGACGTCTTCAAGCTCCTGACCTCCGGCCGCAGCGTGACCGAGATCGCCGCGCAGCTCGACCTGCCCCCGCAGGACGTGGCCGAATGCCGCGCCCAACTGCTGGAGCTCACCGGCATGCGCAACGAGGTGGAGCTCACGCTGTACGCGGTGCGGGAGGCGATGGTTTGAATCCGGGTCACCCCTCCAGCCGCACATCCCTGCACGCCCGCCACAGCGTCAGGTCGTAGGCGATCTTCAAGCCCCCGCACAGCAGCAGCGGCCAGGCCGTGAGCCCGGCGGCCAGCAGCGCCGCGCTCAGGGCGGGGCTCAGCGCCGCGGCCAGGCTGCGCGGCACGGCCGTGAAGCTGGCCGCCGCCGTGCGCTCCGGCGGCGTCACGGCCGCCATCACGTAGGCGCCGCGCGCGGGCACGTCCATTTGCGACAGCGCCGCGCGCACCAGCAGCAGCGCCAGCGCGCTCCACAGGCCCGGCGCCAGCGCCGCCAGCACCAGGCACACGTTGGCCGGCAGGTGCGTGAACACCATGGTGTTGAGCAGGCCGATGCGCGCGGCCAGCCGCGGCGCCGCCAGTTGCGAGGCCGCGCTCAACAGCCCCGTGGCGAAGAAGAACACCCCCGCCTGCGCCGGCTGCAGGTTGAAGCGCTGCAGCAGCCACAGGCTCAGCAGCGAGTTCACCAGCAGCCCGCCCGCGAACGAGTCCACGCTGAACAGCAGCGCCAGCCGCACCACCAGCGGCCGCGACGGGCCCAGCGCGCCGCGGCCTTCGCCGGCACTTGCCGCCGCCGCGTCGCCCGCGGGCTGCGCCTCCTGTGCCCGCGGCAACCGTCCATACAGCCCCCACAGCACCAGGCCCAGCAGCCCGTACAGGCCGAACATCAGCCGCAGCGCCGCCAGCGGCTCCAGCCCAACGCGCGCGAGCCACTGCGGCAGCCCCGCGCCCAACGCGCCCACGGCGGCGCAGGCGGCGGCCAGCACGCTGTAGCGGGCGAACAGCGCCGTGCGCGCCGGCCCGCGCGCGGCTTGCGCCAGCCGTGCGTGCTCCAGCGGCAGGAACACGCTCACGTCCCCCGAGCTGGGATTGAGCGTGCCCACGAAAGCCACGAGCAGCAGCGCAACAAAACCGTCCAGCAGCGCGAAGCCCGCGCCCGTGGCCGCCATCAGCAGCGCCGCGCCGCGCAGCAGGCTGCGCGGGCTGAAGCGGTGTCCCCACGCGCCCACGGCCAGCGTCGCCAGCGCCGAACCCAGCAGCGTGGCCGTGCTGATCAGGCCCACCGACAGGGCGTCGAAACCCAGCGCCAGCAGCCAGGCCGGCAGCAACACCGCCATGGCGCCATCGGCCAGCGCCCGCAGCGCGCGCGCCAGCAGCAGCGTGCGCGCCCAAGGGCTGGCGCCGGCGGGCAGCAGCGTTGGGCGCGGCATGGAGGACGGGGCAGGAGGCGGCATGGGGCAACGCGGCAAAAGGTGGTGAGGACGGCGGCGCAGCCCTGTGCCGCGGCTCGCGCACCGGGGCCGGCTCCTTGCGCCGCGCGCCGTGCCGGCCTCAGGCCGGCTGCTGCGAACGCGCGTGCGCCAGCGCGTCGTCCAATGCCGCGAGCAGGTCGGCCGGATCGACGGGCTTGGTGAGGTAGCGGAAATAGCCGCGCGCCAGCCCCTGCTCCACGGCGTCGGGCATGGCGTCGGCCGTGAGCGCGATGACGGGGATGTGCGCCGTGGCCGGGTCGGCGTGCAGCAGCGCCTGCGCCTCGTGTCCGCTCATGCCGGGCATGTGGTTGTCCATCAGGATGGCTTGCGGCTTGTGCGCGCGCGCCAGCGCCACGCCGGACTCGCCGTCGCGCGCCGTCAGCAGCCGCAGCCCCGGGCGCGAGGACAGGATGGCCTCCACCAGTTGCAAATTGGTCGGGTTGTCCTCCACGCACAGCACCGTGGCGACCTGGGCGCCGACGCTCACCGGGCCCGTGGCCGCCAGGGCCGGCGCGTCCGGCACCGCCTGCGGCGCGGCCAGCGGCAGCTCCACCCAGAACTCGCTGCCCTGGCCCGGCACGCTGTCCACGCCGATGTTGCCGCCCATGAGCTCCACCAGCCGCCGCGTCACCACCAGCCCGATGCCCGTGCCCTCCTGCGGGCCGCCTTCCTGGCCCAGCCGGTTGAAGGGCTGGAACAACTGGCTCAACTGCTCGGGGCGCAGCCCCGCACCGGTGTCGCGCACGGTGATGCGCAGCATGGCCTCGGTGCGGCGGCAGCTCACGGCCACCAGGCCGTCGTCGCGGTTGTACTTGACGGCGTTGGACAGCAGGTTGAGCAGCACCTGCTTGAGCCGCGTGCGGTCGGCCATCACCGCCTCGGACGCGCCGGCCGGGAAGTCCAGCGTGATGCCGCGGCGCGAGGCCAGCGGCTCCACCATGGTGCGGCACTCGACCAGCACCTCGCCGGCCAGCACCGGCTCCAGCGACAGCGACACGCGCCCGGCCTCGATCTGCGCAAGGTTCAGGATCTCGTTGATCAGCGTGAGCAGGTGCCGCCCCGCGCCCACGATGTGCTCGGTGAAGAGCTTGAGCCGCTGCGGCGGCGCGCCCGTGTCGGCCGACAGCAGCTGGCCGAAGCCGATGATGGCGTTGAGCGGCGTGCGCAGCTCGTGGCTCATGCTGGAGAGGAACTCGCTCTTGGCGCGGTTGGCGCGCTGCGCCGCTTCGCTGGCCGCGGCCAGCTCCTGGTTGGAGGCCTCCAGTTGCGCCGTGCGCTCCTGCACGCGCTGCTCCAGCTCCTGGTTCAGCCGCATCACCTCCTGCTGCGCCTGACGCCGCTCTTCCACCTCGCGCGCCTTGTCGCGGTTGGAGTCCTCCAGCGCGCGGGTGCGCATCTCGATCTCGGCCAGCATCTCGTTGAAGGCCTGGGCCAGCGCGCCGGTCTCGTCGTCGCTGAGCTGGCGCGCGCGGCGCGAATAGTTGCGCTGGCGCACCACGTCCTGCGCCACGGAGGCGATCTCCAGCACCGGCCCCGTGACCAGCCGCTGCAGCCACGACGACAGCACCAGCGCCACCAGCATGGCCACCAGCGCCACCACCACCGCGATGCCGGCGTAGTTGAGCAGCCGGTCGTGCAGCTCGTAGCGCGCGCGGACGAACACCGTGCCCACGCGGCGCCCGTTCTCACGCACGGGCTTGAACACCAGCAGCTCGCCGCCGTCCACGCGCTCGCCGTCGGCCTCGGGCCTGTCGGGCACGCGCGGCGGCGCGTTGTCCGCGCCGTAGCTGGCGAAGAGCTGGCCTTGCGCCGTGTACAGGGCTGCGGCGCGCACCTTGGGCTGCAGCCGCAGCAGCGCCAGGTTCTCGGTGGCCACGCGCTCGTCGTCGAAGCTCAGCGCCGCGGTGCTGGCGCTGCCCACCAGCTCGGCCTGCGCCGTCACGTCGTCCACCCAGCCCTGGTGGTAGGCACGCAGGTCGTAGCCGATCATCGCGCCCAACGCCACGACCACCGCCACCAGCGTGGTCAGCAGCATCACGGCCAGCAGCTTGCGCCGCAGAGTGGGTCGCCAGGACAGCATCGCCTCAGCTCCTGAGCACGCGGCGCGCCACGGCCAGCAGCCGCGCGCTGATCTTGAGCTGGCTGGCCTCCGCCGGCGCCAAGGCGATGTCGAAACGAACTTTGTTCTCCACGATCACGAAATTGATCATCCCGCCCAACGCCAGCCCCTGATCCGACTCGGTCACGATCAGCAGCGGGCGGCCGCGCAACAGCAGCAGGGTATCGGCGAGCTGGCCGTTGCGCGATTGGTCCATGAACAGCAGGTGTGCGCCCAGGCCGGCGTCAAGCCGTTCCACCCGGCGCACCTGCACGGGGTGGCCATCCACCGTGGCCGTGGCCGCGGCGCGCTCCACCTCTTCGGCCACGATGTCCTGCGCGGCCACGGCGATGACGAAAGGGCTTTCGCGGGTGTCGAAGGCCAGGGCCGGCCACTCCACGTAGCCGCCGAACTTCACCAGGAAGGCCGCCTTGACCTGGTACTCCGCCGCCGAGGCGGGCTGCGCAGCGGCCCGCGGCGAGGTCAGCGCCTGGCAGGACAGCGCCGCGGCCATCATCAGCGGCAGGCCAAGCCGGCGCAGGGCGCGCCGCCGCGTGCCCTGGCCCTGCGGAGCGTGGCACCCCGGGCCACGGTACTGCGCCATCTCCTAAGGGGCCTCGTGCCGCAGCACCAGTTGCAGGAACGCGCTGCGACCGATCTCGGTGCGCGTGGCGGCGGGGCCGAACTCGCCGTGGCCCGCGTCCAGCAGGTTTTGCAGCGTCAGCGACCACTCCACGTTGGCGCTGGGCCGCCAGCCCAGGCGCAGGTCCAGCGCGGTGTAGGCGGGCACGGCCGGCAGCTCCAGCCGCGAGACGCCGCGCAGCGTCACGTCCAGCTCGGTGCGCCGCGGCAGGTCCAGTTGGGAGCGCAGCATCCACTGCCACGACGGGTTGGCGCCCTCGGTCAGGCCGAGCTGGTTGCTCAGGTCCGCGTAGCCCGGCGACACGCGCAGGTGCTGCTCCATGCGGCTGGCGCCCGCGTGCAGCCGCCAGTTGGGCTGCGCCTGCCAGCTGCCCCAGGCTTCCAGGCCCTGCACGCGGCCCTTCAGGCCGTTGACCAGCTGGGCGCTGGCCGGCCCCGTGATCTCGGCCGAGCGCAGCCCCTCGTAGTCGGCGCGGTAGAGCGTGGCCGAGGCGCTGGTGTCGGTCCAGGGCTGGCCGCGCCAGCCCAGCTCCAGCACCCTGGCCACCTCGCCGCGGAAGCCGCTGCTGCCCGTGACGGTGGGAACGCCCGTGGGCGCGGCGGGCGAGGGCGGCACGCCGGGGTTGAGCAGGTCGCGGTCCAGCCGTGTTGGGCTGCGCACCGTGCGCGAGGCCGCCGCCCACAGCAGTTGCGTCGGCGCCGCCTGCCAGGCCAGCCGCGCGCTGGGCAGGTATTCCATGCCCGTGTAGGCGTTGTGCTCGGCGCGCGCGCCCAACGTGAGCTTCAGGTCGTCGCGCAGCGTGACCTCGTCCTGGCCGAAGAGGCTGTAGCTCATCTGGCGCAGCAGCGGCGGCAGCATCTGCAGCGTTGGGCCGCTGAAGCGGTCGGTGTCCCGGCGCACCTGCATGCCCCACACCACGGCGTGGCGGCTCGTGGGGGCCAGCGCGTGCTGCAACTGCAAGTCCGCCGTGTCCAGCCGGTCGTGGTAGCCCAGGCGGCGCTCGGTGCGGTCCAGGTAGCCCTGCACGGACAAGGAGCCGCCGCCGCCCAGGCGGTGGTCCCAGCGCGCGAGCACGTGGCCGCCGCTGTAGGTGGTCTGGCCCACCTCCAGCGGCCGCCCGGGCACCTCCACCGCGCCGGGAATGGGCGGCTCGCGCCGGCCGCGGTAGAGCTGTGCCTGCGCCATGAGGCTGTCGCCCCCGGCCAGCGACCAGTCGGTGCGCGCGCCCGCCTGCTCCACGTGCGCGCGGTCGCCCGCGGATTCGCCCAGCAGCGTGCGCGTGCGCTGCTCCGTGATGTGGCGTGCCCACAGCCGCAGCGGCCGCTGCCCGGCGCCGTCGTTCTTGCCCTCGCCCCCGCTGCCGCCCAGATCCAGGCCCTGGCGCACGGACACCATGCGCTCGCGGTTGCCCGTGCCCGCGGACAGCTCCGAGCCCGGCGTCTGCGACGCGGGCCGCGTGATGACGTTGATGACGCCGTTGACCGCGTTGACGCCCCACAGCGTGCCGGCCGGGCCGCTGATGACCTCGATGCGCTCCACGTCCTGCAGCGGCAGTTGCTGCGCGTCCCAGAACACGCCGCCGAAGAGCGGCGTGTACACCGAGCGCCCGTCGATGAGGACCAGCAGCTTGTTGGCCAGGTTGCCGTTGAAGCCGCGGCTGGTGACGGCGTGGAAGGACGAGCTGATGCGCGCCACTTGCAGGTTGGGCGCCAGGCGCAACGCCTCCGGCAGCGAGGTGGCGCCGCTGCGGCGTATGTCTTCGGCCGTGATCACGAACACCGAGGCCGGCGCCTCCGACAGCCGCTCGGCCCGCTTGGACACCGAGGTGATCTCGATGTTGCCCAGCTCCTCCAGGCTCAGCTCCGACAGCCGCGGCGCTCCCGGCTGGGGCTCGGCCGCCCAAGCGACCGATACGGCCAGCGCCAGAGCGGCGCAGCACCCACCACTGCGTTGACTTGGACCCACCATGAGCTTCCCCGGCTGCCGTGTCGCGCTGTGCCGTCCGGCCGACGGTTCGCGCCCACCGGCGGGTGCATGGCCCGCCCTCCAGGGATCATACGTTTGAGCCCGCGCAAGGCGGCCGCCGCGTCGCCGTGTTGCAACGAATTGTTTGCCCGCGGCGAGCACTGGCGGCCAGGGCAGTCGAGGCATGAAGCGTGCGCCCTCAGCTTTGCGGGCCGCGTGGCCACAGCACCCACAGCCGCAGCGGCTGCTTCATGCGTCCGGCCTGCTGTTCGGCCTGCTCGCCCCAGCCCCAGAAGAAGTCGGCGCGCACGGCGCCGACGATGGCGCTGCCCGTGTCCTGCGCCACCACCAGGCGCTGCAGCGCCTGCGTGCTCAGCGGCTCGGTGCTGGAGAGCCACACGGGCGTGCCGTAGGGGATGCTTTGTGGATCGACGGCGATGGAGCGCCCGGGCGTGAGCGCCACGCCCTGCGCGCCGCGCGGGCCGGCCTGCGGGTCCGGCAGCGGCTCCTCGCGGAAGAACACCACGCGCGGGTTGCTCCACAGCAGCTCCTGCACGCGCCTGGGGTTGGCGCGGGCCCAGGCCTTGATGCCGGGCCAGGACGCCTGCTCGGCGCGGATCTCGCCCTGCTCTATGAGCCAGCGGCCGACGGACTTGTAGGGCTGGTCGTTGTGGCCGGCGAAGGCCAGGCGCACGGTGCGCTGGCGGCCGTCGGCCTCGGTGATGCGCAGCCGCCCCGAGCCCTGGATCTGCAGCACCAGCGCGTCCAGCGGGTCGGCCACGTAGGCGATCTCGCGCCCGCGCAGCGCCGCGGCGGCTGCGGGCAGGCTGTCGAGCTGCTGGCGCGTCCAGTAGGGCTTGCGCGTGCCCAGGTCCGCGGGCGGGCGGTGCAGCGGCACGGCAAAGCCGCCGCGGGGCATGCGGCTGGCCTCGATCAGCGGCTCGTAGTAGCCCGTGACCAGCCCCTCGGTGGCGCCCTCGGGGCTTTCCACGCGGTAGGGCTGCAGCCGCGCCTGCAGCCACGCGCGCGCTGCGCTCTCGTCGGCCGGGGGCGTGAGCAGCACTTCGGCGCACAGGGCCGACCAGCCTTGAGGCGGTCGTTCGCAACTGCGGTAGAGCGCGCTCCAGGCCTCCAGCACGCGGTCGCTTTCCCAGCCGGGAAGCTCGGACCAGTCCACGGGCTGCCAGCGCGAGCGCGGGCGCAGCAGCGCCGCGCCGGGGGCGGAAGGGGCCAGCACGTCCGAAGGCGTGCCGGCCGGAGGCACGGCCGAGGGGGCGGGGCGAGGCGGATTCAGCGGCACGCCGGCGCAGCCGGCCAGCAGTGCCGCCAGCGCGGCGGCCGATGCGGCCCAGGCCGCGCCGCGGCGGCGCACAGAAGCGAGCGGTAAAGACATGGGCGCGATTGTGGCCGTGCGCGGCGCGCCTGGGCCAGTCGGCGGTGACCCCAGCGCATCCGGCCCCTGCCTGCGCCCCCGCAGCCGCAAGCCGCGGCCGTCAGCGCAGGGCGTGCTGCATGTGCTCCAGCAGCGCGCGGCCCTCGGGGCGCAGGTAATGCAGGATCTCGTGGCGCTGCGTGCGGTAGGGGCCGCGCCGGCCGTGGTGCTCCACGATCTCGCCCACCAGCGTGTAGTTCAGCCCGCAGCTGTGCAGCAGCCGCGACAGCCGCGGCTCCACCATCACGAAGCTCTGGTGGCTGCCGTGGTTGATGATCATGGCCGTGGCCGCCAGGAACAGCCCCATGGCGATGAGCGGGTAGTGGCGGTCGTTGGTGTCCGCCACGGAGTTGCCGCCGCCCTCGGGGCTGTCGTACTCGCCGCGGCGGCGGCGGAAGTCCTGGTGCACGGCCAGGCGCGAGACCTCGGTGGCGTCTTGCCGCCAGGCCGGGTCCAGGTAGTCCGGCTGCAGCCGCTCGCCGCAGGCGTGCTCGAAGGGAAAGCGCCAGTCCGGCGGGCCCGGGTGCTTGATCAGCCGCACGCAGCCCGCGGCGCGGCCGCTGGCGCGGTGGCGCACCAGCGCGAACTCGGAATGCGCGTCGTGCTCGTCGCTTTCCACCCCGCTGGGCGACACCGGCTCGTAAGCCAGCTCCTCGCAATACACCGCGTGGCGCAGTTGCAGAACTTCCAGCCGGGAGGCCTCGGTGCGGGCCGGCAGGATGTCGAAGTGCGTGGTGAATCTGTCTATGAGCGTGACGTTTTCCATGGGCTCGTTCCGGCGTAATGCAAAGTGCCGGCCCATTGGTTATCGGACGCCGACGCCTTAACTGTATCGACGTATATCAATGACGCTGCTCATGCTCGAAGCTCTTGGCGCGCTGGCGCTGCTCGTGTTCATCGTCTGGTGGACCATGTTCAGCGGCCGCCGCCGCGGCGAGCGGCGCGAGGACGAGGAGGATTGAGGCGCCCCCAAGCGCCTCAAAAAAGCGCCCCAGGCGCCTTCAGCGCCCCGGCACCAGCAGGCTCAGCGGCTGGCGCAGCAGCCGCCGCCGGATGGCCGCGGCCAGGTGCGCGCGCTCCTTGAGGTGCAGCCCGCGCGCGCGCAGCGCCAGGCGCAAGGCCAGGTAGAAGCTCACGCCCACGTTGAGCAGCCCGGTGGCGACGATGCCCGCCACGCACCACCAGAAGGCCGGCTCGGCCAGGATGGCCACGCCCATTGACCCGGCCGCCGCGGCGAGCTGCCCGGTGGAGAGGGTGACGTGGCGCACGTCCAGCGGCAGCGCGAAAAAGCCCGCCAGCGCCGGCGTGAGGCCCAGCATCAGCCCAAGCGAGACGTTGGCCGCCAGCCCCGAGACGTTGGCGCGCGCCCACGCCGCCCAACGTGCTGCCCGCGCGGCACCCAGCCGCGCGACGATGCGCGGGTTCCAGGCGATGGCGCTGTCCAGCCGGTTGAAGACGAACCAGTTCTCCACCCAGCCCGCGATCACCGAGCTGCCGAACAGCAGCACGCCGGTGAAGGCCGCGTACAGCGGCGTGGGCCCCAGCAGCGTGAGCCTGTGCAGCACGTGGCCGGCCTTGCCGGCGTCCACCAGTGGCTCGTCCATCACTCCCCAGGCCAGCGCCTGCACGGCCAGCACCACGGGCGCCACCAGCGTGAGGTTGCCCAGGATGCCGGCGGCCTGCGAGCGGATGAGGTGCACCACCTCGTCCACGAAGGCCTCCTCGTCGCGGTGGCTGCCGCGCAGCCGCGCGGCCATGGCCGGCGCCGTCATGGCCGGCTGCTTGGTGGCCACGGTCCAGTGCAGCAGCATGATCAGCACGAAGCTGGCGGCGTAGTTGAAGCCGGCCAGCAGCCCGCTCCAGAAGGCCGTGAGGCCCAGCCCCGTGATGGCGAATTTCATGAAGGTGGTGAGCGCCATCACCAGCCCGCCGCCGGCCGCGCGCCGGTACATGTCCAGGTACTCGGTGCGGGTGCGGGCGATGTAGTGCTCGCCGGTCTCGGCGCTGCGCTCGGTCATCTTGCGCGCGAGCTGCCCGTACTGCGCCTTGAGCAGCGAGCGCACGCCCTCGCGCTCGGTGAGGCCCTGGACGAGCTGCAGCGTGAGCAGTTGCAGCTCGCGCGCGGGCGCGGGGCTGAGCAGGCAGTCCAGCAGCCGCTCGATGCGCAGCGTGCGCTCGCGCAGCTGCTGCACGCCGTAGACGATGTCCACCGAGACGCCGAACTCCTCCAGGTGCTCCTCGATGCTGTCGGCCGCGCGGCGGCAGGCGTCCAGCAGCGCGCGCAGGTAGTGCGCCTCGTGCAGCAGCGCGGCGGTGTCGCCGGCGTGCTCGGCGTCGCGCAGCCGCTCGCTGGCGCGGGTGAGCTGCCGGAAGGGCTCCTCCACCAGCAGCGCCGGGCTCATGCGCCGGCGCAGCAGCGGCGACAGCCCCGCGCCGTGCACGGCGCTCACCAGCAGCGTGACGGCGTCGGCCATGGTGTCGCGCCAGCGCGGCACGGACAGCGGCGTGGCCGCGGGATCGGCGGCCGCCGCCTCGACGTGTGCCTGCACCGCCCGGCCGGCCTCGCCTTCCAGCGCTTGCCCTTCGCCGCGCGGGGCCAGCAGCGCGGCCAGGCGCTGCAGCGTGGGCTCATCGATGGCGGCGATCCACTCGGCGTCGCTGCTGTCGAACAGCAGCGGGAACAGCTCGGCGAGGTCGGTGGTGTCGGGCGTGCTGGGCAGCACGCGCTCGCGCAGGCGGCGCACCAGCTCGCCGGCCAGGTGCACGCGCTGCGGGAAGGCGAACTCGGCGAACAGCGCCGCGGCGTCGATCTCGGACCAGAAGCGCTGCACCAGCGCCTGCAGGGCCTGGCGGTGCGGCGGGTGCTGGTCCAGCACGTTGAGCAGGTGGCGCAGCCGCAGCAGCGGCGCGGGGGTGGCGCCCTCGGCGGGGCGGCGGGGCGGGTCGTGGCGCAGCCATTCCAGCAGCCGCGCCAGCCACAGGTGGCGTTCGGCCAGCGGGGCGCGTGCGTCGGCGGCGTTGAGCAGCGCGGTGAGGTCCCAGGCCGAGGTGGACTGGGCGGCACCCATGCGGCTCAGCAAACGCGGCGGCGGCGCGGGGCCGCGGGCATTGCCTTCGAGGCCGCCATCAATGCAGCGCGCCCGGGTGGGCGAGCATGAACTCGGCCACCTCGGCCTCGAAGGGGCGGGCCTCCTCGGTCATGCAGTAGAAGGTGCCGCGCATGGTGCCCTGGGGCGTGGCGAGGCTGGTCCAGCTCGTGTACTCGAAGGACTCGCCGGGCTTGAGCACGGGCTGGTGGCCGACCACGGCCAGGCCGCGGACTTCCTCCTCGTGCCCGGTGGCATCGGTGATGAGCCAGCACCGCGCCACGAGCTGTGCCGTGACGTCGCCGCTGTTGGTGATGGTGATGGTGTAGGCCCAGGCGTGCTGGCCGCCTTGGGACTGCTCCGGCAGGAACTGCACCTTGACACTGCAGTTGAATTCGGGTTTGGCCATGGCGGCGATTCTAGGGACCGCCGCCATGGCCCCCCATCACCGTCAGGGCTTGGGCGCGGCGGCCTCGGCCCTGGGCGTGTCCGGCGCGGCGGCGCTGCGCCCGGCCGC
>NZ_JAXOJX010000070.1:0-34139 GCF_034427735.1 Azohydromonas lata | reverse complement strand
CAGCCGCACCGGCCGCGGCCGAGAACGTGACCATCACCACCGACGTGGTCAAGGCCACGCTCAGCAGCTTGGGCGGCGACCTCGTGCGCCTGGAGCTGCTCACGCAAGCGGACGACCACGACCCGAACAAGCGCGTCGTCCTGTTCGACCGCAGCGCCGAGCGCACCTACCTGGCCCAGACCGGCCTGGTCTCGGCCACCGGCGCGCCACTGCCCACCCACCTCACGCCCATGACGGTGGCCCCGGGCGCGCGTGAGCTCAAGGACGGCAACGAGCTGCAGGTTCGCTTCGAGTCCGCCGAGGTCAATGGCGTGCAGCTGGTCAAGACCTACACCTTCCGCCGCGGCGAGTACACGGTGGGCGTGCGCCACGAGGTCATCAACCGCTCCGCCGCTCCCGTGGCGCCGCAGCTCTACCTGCAACTGGTGCGCGACAACAAGGCGCTGCCCGGCGGCTCGTCGTTCTACTCGACCTTCACCGGCCCGGCCGTCTACACCGACGTCAAGAAGTACCAGAAGGTGGACTTCAAGGACCTCGCCAAGGGCACGGCCGATTTCGAGAAGCGCGCCGACAGCGGCTGGGTCGCCATGGTCCAGCACTACTACGCCTCGGCCTGGCTGGTGAACCAGCCGCAGCCGCGCGAGTTCCGCAGCGCCAAGCTCGCCGAGGACCTGTACTCCATCGCCATGGTGCTGCCGCTGGGCGAAGTCGCCCCCGGCGCCACCAAGGCCCAGGACACGCAGCTCTTCGCCGGCCCGCAGGAGGAAAAGCGCCTGGAAGCCATCGCCCCGGGCCTGGAGCTGGTCAAGGACTACGGCTACTTCGCCATCCTGTCCAAGCCGCTGTTCTGGCTGCTGGACAAGCTGCACAGCGTGCTGAAGAACTGGGGCTGGTCCATCATCGCCCTGGTCGTCCTGCTCAAGATCGCCTTCTATTGGCTCAACGCTAACGCCTACAAGTCGATGGCGAAGATGAAGGCGGTCAACCCGCGGGTGCAGGAACTGCGCGAGCGCTACAAGAGCGACCCGCAGAAGATGCAGACCGAGATGATGCGCATCTACCGCGAGGAGAAGGTCAACCCGCTGGGCGGCTGCCTGCCCATCTTCATCCAGATGCCCTTCTTCATCGCCCTGTACTGGGTGCTGCTGAGCTCGGTGGAGATGCGCAACGCGCCCTGGCTGGGCTGGATCACCGACCTCTCGGCCAAGGACCCGTTCTACATCCTGCCGCTGCTGATGACGGCCTCCACGCTGCTGCAGACCTGGCTGAACCCCACGCCGCCGGACCCCACGCAGGCCAAGATGATGTGGATCATGCCGCTGGTGTTCTCGGTGATGTTCTTCACCTTCCCGGCCGGCCTGGTGCTGTACTGGCTGACCAACAACCTGCTGTCCATCGCGCAGCAGTACGTGATCAACAAGCGATTGGGCGTGACCAAGTAAGGCCCCCAGCCTTCACGCCCTGACTCCGACGCCCCGCCCACCGCGGGGCGTTTTCTTTGGCGCTCCACAATCCGAACCATGCTTGCCCGCCACCAGGACCCCATCGTCGCCATCGCCACCGCGCCCGGGCGCGGCGCGGTGGGCATCGTCCGCGTCTCCGGCCGCGGCCTCGCGCCCCTGGCCGAGACGCTCTGCGGCCGCGCGCTGAAGCCGCGCCACGCCGCCTACGGCCCTTTCCTGGCCGAGGACGGCCAGCCCATCGACCAGGGCCTGGCCCTGTTCTTCCCCGGCCCCCAGTCCTACACCGGCGAGGACGTGCTGGAGCTGCAGGCGCACGGCGGCCCCGTGCTGCTGCAACTGCTGCTGGCGCGCTGCCTGCAAGTGGCCGCCGGGCCCGGTGCCGACGGCCGCGCCCTGCTGCCGCGGCTGCGCCTGGCCGAGCCGGGCGAGTTCACCGAGCGGGCCTTCCTCAACGGCAAGCTGGACCTGGCCCAAGCCGAGGCCGTGGCCGACCTCATAGACGCCAGCACCGAGGCCGCGGCGCGCTCGGCGGGCCGGTCCCTGAGCGGTGCCTTCTCCGTGGAGATCGAGACGCTGCGCGAGCGGGTTGTAAAGCTGCGCATGCTGGTGGAGGCGACGCTGGACTTCCCCGAGGAGGAGATCGACTTCCTGCAGCAGGCCGACGCGCGCGGGCAGCTCACGCGCATCACCGCCACACTGGACGGCGTGCTGGACCGCGCGCGCCAGGGTGCGCTGCTGCGCGAGGGCATCAAGGTGGTGCTGGCCGGCCAGCCCAACGTGGGCAAGAGCTCCCTGCTCAACGCGCTGGCGGGGGCGGAGCTGGCCATCGTCACGCCCATCGCAGGCACCACGCGCGACCGGGTGCGCGAGACGATACAGATCCAGGGCGTGCCGCTGCACGTCATAGACACCGCCGGCCTGCGCGAGGAGCACGCCGACGAGGTGGAGCGCATAGGCATAGAGCGCAGCTGGCAGGCCATCCAGGAGGCCGACGCGGTGATCTTCCTGCACGACCTCTCCCGCCTGGGCGAAGCGGACTACGACGCGGCGGAGGCCCAGATCGCCCAGCGCCTAGGGCTGGACAGCGCCCAAGCCGGCGCCGAGCGCGTGCTGCACGTCTACAACAAGGCCGACCTGGGCAGCGCGCCCGCCGGCAGCCTCGCCCTGTGCGCCAAGAGCGGGCAGGGCCTGGACGTCCTGCGCGCCGCCTTGTTGGAGCGCGCGGGCTGGCACGCGAGCCCGGAAGGGGTCTTCATCGCCCGCACACGCCACGTGCAGGCGCTGCACCGCACACGCGAGCACCTGGAGTACGCCGCGGCGCACATCGACTCGCCGCAACCGCCGCTGGACCTCTTCGCCGAGGAGCTGCGCCTGGCGCATAACGCGTTGGGCGAGATCACGGGCGCCTTCTCCGCCGACGATTTACTCGGCGAAATCTTCAGCCGCTTCTGTATCGGCAAGTGACGTGGCTGCGGCGCCACGGTGGGGCCTCCTGGCCCGGGCGCCGAACGGCCTCGTCACCGTGAAATCTTTCACGAGCTTTCCTGGCCCGCCTTGCGCGGGCTTTTTTGTGTCCAGTTGAGCTTGAGGGCGGAAACTAACTCCGAATTTTCTACGGATTATTCACATTCAAAGTAGTGATTCACACGTTCTCAACAGCCTTTTGTTGGTAGTTAGTTCTTCTAAGACCCTGTAAAACAAGAATTCATGCGGTTTTCGTCTTGCGCAGTTGCCTTGTTCTGGTGAGCTTGAAGGGAACGTTGATTTCTCTTTCCTGATGAATGAAATTTGAATTGGTGGTCGTGGTAGAGGCTCCCCCCTTTCTGTGGATAACCTGTTTATTCCCTGAGTTGTCAACCGCTTGCGGCGAGCACAAGCCTGTGTGTTGAACAGCGCCTTGGCGCATGCCGCCGATACAACAACTTGGGGCGATGCCATGGGGCTTGTGGACAAGCGAAAGTTGTCCACGCGACTGTCCACAGCCTTGTTCATTTGGGTGCGGCACCGCCTGGGGCGGACCGATTGTCAGCCGGCCGATCCCAGCAGCCGCAGCAGCGGCGCGTCGCTGGGGTGGGTGAGGAAGTCGTCCAGCCGCGCGCGCGGCACCAGGTGCACGGCCTGGGATTCCCAGCACATGGCGCCGGGGTGGCCGGCGATGCGGCGGGCGAGGTAGTAGCGGGTGAGCGTCTGGGTGCGGCGGCAATCGGCCAGGAAACCCTGGAGTTGCACCAGCAACCCGGCTTCCTCCAGCGCCTCCTTCACCGCGGTGGCGCGCAGCGACAGCCCCGGATCGACACGGCCCTTGGGCAGCGTGCAGGCGTAGCCGCCGTGGGCGTTGCTGGGCGCCACCAGCCAGAGGCGGCCGTCGCTTTCCTCAATGGCCACGCCGGCGGCGGCTTGCAAGGTGGACACGGCGGGGTAGGGCGGCTCGTCGAAGGCGGGCGAGGCGGCGGCCAGCGCTTCCCAGCCGGCCGCGTCGGTGGGCAGTGCCGTGGCGGGCGCCAGCGGCACGCCGTTGAGCAGCGCCGGCAGCGGGCCGTCGGGGACGGCGGTGGCAATGGCCTGCGCGTCCAGCCAAGTGGCCAGCGGCGTGGGCGCGCTGGGGTGGTGCAGCGGCACGGGCCTGCCGTCTTCCATGGGGCGGGGATGAAAAACCGGGGCAGGCGACATGGCGGGTGGCATTGCTTGGGACGGCAACGGATGCGGCTACCGGCAAGGCCGGCGCCCGCAGGGCGCGCGAGCGGCTGGCCGTGCGCGTCAGCCGCGCAGCAGCTTGTCCTCGGCCAGGGCCAGGGCTTCCGGCATGCCGGAGAGCACCAGCGTGTCGCCGGAGTGCAGGACGATGGCGTCGTTGGCGGGCACCACCTGGCCGGCGGCGCGGCGGATGGAGAGGGTGCGCACGCCCAGCGCGTGCAGCGCCAGGTCGCCCAGGGTCTGGTCCAGGCTGGCGGCGGCCGCGGGCAGGTTGACCGTGGCCAGCCGCGCCTGCTGGCGCTCCTCCAGCGTCTGGTCGTCGTCGGCGCCGTGGAAGAAGCCGCGCAGCAGGCCGTAGCGCGCATCGCGCGCGTCGCGCGTGAGGCGGATGACGCGGCGCACGGGCACGCCCACCAGCGCCAGCGCGTGGCTGGCCAGCATGAGGGAGCCTTCCAGCGACTCCGGCACCACCTCGGTGGCACCGGCGGCGCGCAGCGTTTCCAGGTCGCTGTCGTCCACCGTGCGCACCACCACCGGCACGTGCGGCGCGTGCTCGTGCACGAGGCTCAAGACCCGCAGCGCCGAGGGCGTGTCGTGGTAGCTCACCACCACGGCGCTGGCGCGGGCCAGGCCCGCGGCCATGAGGCTGCGCAGCCGCGCCGCGTCGCCAAAGACCACGCTCTGGCCGGCAGCCGCGGCCTGGCGCACGCGGTCGGGGTCCAGGTCCAGCGCCATGTAGGGGATGTGCTCGGCCTCCAGCAGCCGCGCCAGCGTCTGCCCGCTGCGCCCGTAGCCGCAGATGATCACGTGCGCCTCGTTGCGCATGGACTTCTTGGCGATGGAGGTCAGCTGCACCGACTGCATCATCCAGTCCGTGGCGGAGAGCCGCATCACGATGCGGTCGGCATGCATGATCACGAAGGGCGTCACCAGCATGGACAGCACCATGCTGGCCAGTACCGGGCTCACCCACTTGGGATCGATCAGCCCGTGCTCCGTGCTCAGCGTCAGCAGCACGAAGCCGAACTCGCCCGCCTGCGCCAGGTACAGGCCCGTGCGCAGCGCCACGCCGGGCGGTGCGCGGAAGACGCGCGCCAGCCCCGCCACCAGGACGAACTTGGCCAGCAGCGGCAGCGTGGACAGCAGCAGCACCAGCGGCCACTGGGTGAGCATGGGGCGGCCGTCGAGCTTCATGCCTATCGTGATGAAGAACAGGCCCAGCAGCACGTCGTGGAAGGGGCGGATGTCCGTCTCCACCTGGTGCTTGTATTCGGTCTCGGCGATGAGCATGCCCGCCACGAAGGCGCCCAGCGCCAGCGACAGCCCGACGTGCTCGGTGAGCCAGGCCAGGCCCAGCGTCACCAGCAGCAGGTTCAGGACGAAGAGCTCCTCGCTCTTGCGCCGTGCCACCAGCGTGAGCCACCAGCGCATGAGCTTCTGGCCGCCCGACAGCAGCAGCCCAAGCAGCGCCGCCGCCTTGAGCAGCGCCAGGCCCAGCGAGCGCCACAGCTCGCCGCCGCTGTCGCCCAGCGCCGGGATGAGCACCAGCAGCGGCACCACGGCCAAGTCCTGGAACAGCAGGATGCCCAGCACCCGGCGCCCGTGCTCGCTCTCCAGCTCCAGCCGCTCGGCCATGAGCTTCACGACGATGGCGGTGCTGGACATGGCGATGGCGCCACCCAGCGCCACCGCGCCTTGCCACGACAGCTCCCAGGCCTGCGCCGTGAACGAGAAGGCGAACAGCAGCAGGAAATGGCCCAGCACGGCGCCGACCATGGTCAGCACCACCTGCGACATCCCCAGGCCGAACACCAGGGTGCGCATGCTGCGCAGCTTGGGCAGGTTGAATTCCAGGCCGATGGCGAACATCAGGAAGACCACGCCGAACTCGGCCAGGTACTTCACGCCCGCGCTGTCCTTGGCCAGGGCCAGGGCGTTGGGCCCAATGAGCACGCCCACGGCCAGGTAGCCCAGCATGGGCGGCAGCTTCATGGAGCGACACAGCACCACGCCGAGCACGGCGGCGACGAGATAGAGAAGGACGACTTCGAGAGTGGAGGCCATGGACAGCAACGGGAGACGGCGGCACGGCGCGCAAGCACAAGCGGCCTGCCACCTAGAATCCCGCACTCTATCGGACCCCCCGCAAGTGAAAGCCCTGGACAACCAACGCGCGCTGGCCCTGGCCGCGCAGACTTTCGACATCGAGGCGCGCGCTCTGCTGGCGCTCAAGGAGCGCGTGCAGCGCGACGATGCCTTTGCCCGCGCCGCGCGCCTGATGCTGGACTGCCGCGGCCGCGTGGTGGTGATGGGCATGGGCAAGAGTGGCCACGTGGGCCGCAAGATCGCCGCCACCCTGGCCTCCACCGGCACGCCGGCCATGTTCGTCCACCCGGCCGAGGCCAGCCACGGCGACTTGGGCATGGTCACGGCCAGCGACGTGGTGCTGGCCATCTCCAACTCCGGCGAGAGCGACGAGTTCAACGTCATCCTGCCCGTGCTCAAGCGGCTGCTGGTGCCGCTGGTGGCGCTCACCGGGCGGGCCGGCTCCACGCTGGCGCGCTTTGCCGACGTGGTGCTGGACAGCGGCGTGGAGCTCGAAGCCTGCCCGCTCAACCTGGCCCCCACGGCCAGCACCACGGCGCAAATGGCCTACGGCGACGCGCTGGCCGTGGCGCTGCTGGACGCGCGTGGCTTCAAGGAGGCGGACTTCGCCCGCTCCCACCCCGGCGGCGCGCTGGGCCGCAAGCTGCTCGTCCTGGTGAGCGACCTCATGCGCAGCGGCGACGCCGTGCCGCGCGTTGGGCCGCAGGCCGACTTCAACACCCTGCTGCGCGAGATGACGGGCAAGGGCCTGGGCTTCACCGCCGTGACCGATGAGCACGGCGGCATCCTGGGCATCTTCACCGACGGCGACCTGCGCCGCCTCATAGAGCGCGGCGCCGAGCTGCGCGCGCTCACCGCGGCCGACGTCATGCATGGGAATCCCAAGCGCGTGCGCGAGGACGCCCTGGCCGTGGAAGCCGCCGACCTGATGGAGCAGCACCGCGTTACCAGCGTGCTGGTGGTGGACGCCGGCGGCCGCCTGGCCGGCGCGCTCAACAGCAACGATCTGATGCGGGCCAAGGTCATCTGATGCAGCCCGCACTGACTTTCGCACCTGAGCTGCTGCTCAAGGCCCAGGGCCCGGGGCTGGGCATGCGCGTGGCCATCTTCGACGTGGACGGCGTGCTCACCGACGGCAGCCTCTACATCGGCGAGTCCGGCGAGACGTTCAAGGCCTTCAGCGTGCTGGACGGGCAGGGGCTCAAGCTGCTGGCGCAGGGCGGCATCGTCCCGGTGGTCATCACCGGGCGCGACTCGGCGGCCGTGCGCCGCCGTGTGGCCGACCTGGGGCTGCAGCACGCGCACTACGGCGTCAAGGACAAGCTGGCGGTGGCGCAGCAACTGCTCGACGGCCTGGGCGTGGGCTGGGACGAGCTGGCCGTCATGGGCGACGACTGGCCGGACCTGCCGCTGCTGGCGCGTGCGGGCTTTGCCTGCGCGCCGGCCAATGCCCATGCCGAGGCGCGCGCGCGGGCGCATCACGTCACGGCCGCGCGCGGCGGCGAGGGTGCGGCGCGGGAGTTCTGCGACCTGCTGCTGGTGGCCAGCGGCCGCTACGCGGCGCTGCTGGACGGCCATCTCACCACGCTGGACGCGCGCTGAAGGGTCGCTGAACGTGCTGGCACTGGACGACGATCCGCTGAGCCTTCCTACGCCGCCGGCGCGCCCGGCCGTGCGCATGCCCTGGCCGCTGCGCCTGCGCGAGTGCGTGCTGGGCTACCTGCCGCTGCTGCTCATGGCGCTGCTGGCGCTGGCCACCTGGTGGCTGGTCAAGAGCACGCCCAACGCACCGGAGCCCGGCAGCGAAGCGGCCGTTCGGCACGTGCCGGACTACACCATGCAGGGCTTCAAAACGCAGCGCTTCACGCCGCAGGGGGCGCTGCAGGTGCAGATCGAGGGCACGCAGATGCGCCACTACCCGGACAACGACACGTTCGAAGTGGACGAGGTGCGCATCCGCTCCTTGGGCGAGGACGGCACCGTGATGCGTGCCACGGCGCGCCGCGCCCTGAGCAACGGCAAGGGCACGCAGGTGCAGCTCATGGGCAACGCGGTGGTGGTGCGCGAGGCGCTGGACGGCCAGCCGCCGCTGGAAATCCGCAGCGAGCTGCTGACCTTCTTTACCGAGACCAAGCGCGTGGTCACCGACCAGCCCGTGCAGGTCCTGCAGGGCAGCAATGACATGCGCGCCGCCGGCGTGGACTACGATCACCGCAGCGGCCTGGCGCAGCTCACAGGACCGATGCGCGCCCGGCTGGACCCGCCGGGCCGCCGGCGCTGAAGAGCCGGCATCCATGTGTCCGTGAGGCGGCTCGTTCTCATCACTGGGGCTTCCAGCGGCATTGGACAGGCGCTGGCGGCGCATGCGCTGGAGGCGGGCGACCGGGTCGTCCTGGTGGCCCGCCGCGTGGAGCTGTTGCACGCCTGGGCCGAGAGCCTGCCGCAGGCGCGCGGGCGTATCGCCCTCTATGGCGCGGACGTGCGCGACACGCGGGCCATGGCCGAGATGGGACGCGCCTGCATCGCGGCGCACGGGGTGCCGGACGTGGTCATCGCCAATGCCGGCATCAGCGTGGGCATGGACAGCGCCGATTTCGAGGATCTGCAGGTGCTGCAGGACACCTTGGAGATCAACGTGCTTGGCCTGGCGGCGACATTTCACCCCTTCATCGCCGCCATGCGCGAGCGCCGTGCCGGCACGCTGGTGGGCATGGGCAGCGTGGCGGCCCTACGCGGGCTGCCCGGCCACGGTGCCTACTGCGCCAGCAAGGCCGCGGCGGTGGCGTACTGCGAAAGCTTGCGCGGCGAGTGCCGCCCGCACGGCGTGCGCGTGCTCACCGTCAGCCCGGGTTATGTGGACACGCCGCTGACGCAGGGCAATCCCTACCCCATGCCGTTTCTGATGACGCCTGAGGCCTTTGCCGCCAGCGCCTGGCGTGCCATCAACGCGGGCGACAGCTACCGTGTCATTCCCTGGCCGATGGCGCTGGTGGCCAAGCTGCTGCGGCTGCTGCCCAACGCGCTGTTCGACCGCCTCTTCGCCGGCCGGCCGCGCAAGCCGCGGCGGGCGCAGTAGCGCTTTCACGCACAAACCTTCAGCACCCTGCGGACGGCGCAGCCCTGCCGTCGGCGCGCACGAAACAGCATGGCGAAAAGCAAAAGGGCGCTGGTGTTTCCACCAGCGCCCTTGGGCTGAAGGCCGATCCGAGAGAGGACCGGCCTGCAATTCAACCGGGATCAGTAGCCGCTGCTGCCGCCACCGTAGCCACCGCGGCCACCGCCGCCGTAGCCGCCACGGCCACCGCCGCCGCCACCACCGTAGGGGCTGCGGCCACCACCGCCACCACCGCCGCCGTAGCCGCCACGGCTACCGCCGCCGCCACCGTAGCCACCACCGCCGCCGCCGTAGCCACCGCCGCCACCACCGTAGCTGCCGCCACCGCCGCCGCCGAAGCCGCCACGGCCACCGCCGCCGCCGAAGCCACCCGGGCGCTCTTCACGCGGACGGGCTTCATTGACGACGATCGCCCGGCCTTCCAGGGCTTGACCATTCATGCCGTTGATGGCGGCTTGCGCCTCGGCATCCGAGCCCATTTCGACAAAGCCGAAGCCCTTCGAACGGCCGGTTTCACGGTCCATCATGACCTTTGCGGAGGTCACAGCACCGAATTGAGAGAACGCCTCGTGCAACGAATCATCACGGACGCTGTAGGCCAAGTTGCCTACATACAGCTTATTTCCCATGGGGAAGCCCCTTTCCAATCACTCACTCAATACCATGTGGAGCTTCAACCCATCGTGAACCACTCAACCGAAGGCGCCGCATCCAGACACAGGCGAACCATTATCAAGGAATCTTTTCGCGCCACACGCCCTGCGGAAGTTAAATGTTGTATTGCGGGTTGAGTGAAAACCCGTAGCAGCCTCGGGAGACCCTCAATAGCTCTAGCTCCGGCGCTCCAAAACCGACAGGTAGCGAGAGCAACTCATCCTTGATCGCCCGCGGCAAAAAAGCCAAAAAATCCTTTGTCCACGGCCTTCCCATCGCTGTCGAGCCAATTTTCCTACGCCTACCGGTTTCCTGTTTCAGTGCACGGAAACAAGGCATGCTCCTTCTCGGCGCACCAAACGCGCGCCGGGTTTCCATCAATAAAAATCATGAGCGACGAGACAAGCTCCCTCTACGACTACATCGTCGTGGGCGCCGGTACGGCCGGCTGCCTGCTGGCCAACCGGCTCAGTGCCAACCCCGCACGGCGCGTACTGCTGGTAGAGGCGGGCGGACGCGACAACTACCTGTGGATCCACATCCCCGTGGGCTACCTCTACTGCATAGGCAACCCGCGCACAGACTGGCTTTTCCACACCGAGGCCGACCCTGGGCTCAACGGTCGCCGGCTGCGCTACCCGCGCGGCAAGGTACTGGGCGGCTGCTCCAGCATCAACGGGATGATCTACATGCGCGGCCAAGCCCGCGACTACGCCCAATGGGCGCAGGACTGCGGCGACTCGGCCTGGGCCTGGGAGCAGTGCCTGCCCTACTTCCTGCGCCACGAGGATCACTGGCGCGGCGCCGACGACATGCACGCCGCGCCGGGCTTGGACTCCAGCGGCGCGCGCGCAGGCGGCGAGTGGCGCGTGGAGCGTCAGCGGCTGCGCTGGGACATCCTGGATGCCTTCGCACGGGCGGCGCAGC
The DNA here is from genome assembly GCF_034427735.1 of Azohydromonas lata. NCBI lineage: Bacteria > Pseudomonadati > Pseudomonadota > Betaproteobacteria > Burkholderiales > Sphaerotilaceae > Azohydromonas > Azohydromonas lata. The sequence goes on along the minus strand of NZ_JAXOJX010000070.1, from coordinate 23,180 downwards.
AGGCCGGTATCCCGGCCACGGCGGATTTCAACCGCGGCAATAACGAAGGTGTGGGCTATTTCGAGGTCAACCAGCGTGGCGGTGTGCGCTGGAACGCGGCCAAAGCTTTCCTAAAGCCGGCACGGCGCCGCCCCAACCTGCACGTGCAGACCGGCGCCACCGTCACGCGCGTGCTGCTGGAGCGCGATGGCGACGGCGTGCAGCGCGCCACCGGTATTGAGATGCGGCTGGGCGGTGGCAGTGCGCCGCTGCGCGTGCGCGCCGCGCGTGAAGTGGTGCTTTGCAGCGGCGCCATTGGCACGCCGGCACTGCTGCAGCACTCCGGCATAGGTCCGGCGCCGCTGCTGCACGGTCTGGGTCTGGAGGTGCGTCACGAACTGCCTGGCGTGGGCGGCAACCTGCAGGACCACTTGCAGATCCGCGCCGTGTTCAAGGTGCGTGGCGTGCGCACGCTCAACACGCTGGCCGGCTCGCTCGCGGGCAAGGCGCGCATCGGCCTGGAATACCTGCTCAAGCGCAGCGGCCCAATGAGCATGGCGCCCTCGCAGTTGGGCGCCTTCACGCGCTCGGACCCGTCGCAGCCCTGGCCGGACCTGCAGTACCACGTGCAGCCGCTGTCGCTGGACGCCTTCGGCGAGCCGCTGCACGCATTCGATGCCTTCACCGCCAGCGTCTGCAACCTCAATCCCAGCTCGCGCGGTCACGTGCATATCGTCTCCACCGACCCTGCGCAGGCGCCCTCCATTCGCGCCAACTACCTCAGCACCGAGCGGGACCGCCGCATCGCCGCCGAGTCGCTGCGCCTGACGCGGCGCATCGTCGGCATGCCGGCGCTGGCGCCCTATGCGCCGCAGGAGTTCCGCCCCGGCGTGCAGTTCCAGAGCGACGAGGAGCTTGCGCGCCTGGCCGGCGACATAGGCACCACCATCTTCCACCCCGTGGGCACCTGCCGCATGGGACGCGTCGACGACGCAATGGCGGTGGTCGACAGCCGGCTGCGCCTGCGCGGCGTGCGCGGACTGCGTGTGGCCGATGCCAGCGTGATGCCCACCATCACCAGCGGCAACACCAACTCGCCCACGCTCATGATTGCCGAGCGCGCCGCGCAATGGATACGTGATGCGACGTCTGACGACACAGTGAATCGGGTAAATACCGATGTTGGCATCACAGGCAATGATTACATTGCGCCCACTCGCAGCAGCGCCGCCCCCTTGGCAGGCGTTGTCTGGACGGAGGCCGAGGAGACTTTTCAGAACGACTCAATCAAGTGAGCGAAGCGCCGCCCGGAAGGCGGCCCGCTGTCACAATTCAAAGGCGCCGGTTCATCCGGCGCCTTTTTTTCGTCCCTGTCGTTTCTCTTCCCCGTCTCACCGCGGTGCGCTTTGCGCCGCGGCAGTGGTTGTTCCCGATGTCTGATTTGCTGTTGGTTGCCATGGCGTCGGCCTTGGCTGGTTTCATTGACGCCATTGTGGGCGGCGGCGGTCTAGTGCTCACGCCTTCGCTGTTCGCGGTTTATCCGCAGGCGGTGCCTGCGACGCTGTTGGGCACCAACAAGAGCGCCTCGGTGTGGGGCACGGCCTGGGCCTACAGCCAGTACGCGCGCCGCGTGAAGCTCAACATGCGTGCGCTGTGGCCGGCCGTGGCGGCGGCGCTGCTGGCGGCCTTCACCGGTGCTTGGGCCGTCACGCAGGTGGACCCGACGGGCCTCAAGCGTGCGCTGCCGCTGGTGCTGGTGGCGGTGCTGGCCTACACGCTCATGCGCAAGGACTTGGGCCGCACGCACAAGCCGCGCTTCGTGGGCCACCATGAGGCGCTGGCCGCCGCGGCGGTGGGCGCGGTGGTGGGTTTTTACGACGGTTTCTTCGGACCGGGCACGGGCAGCTTTTTCGTGTTTCTGTTCGTCCGCGTGCTGGGCTACGACTTCCTGCACGCCTCGGCCAGCGCCAAGTTGCTCAATCTGGCCACCAACGTCGCGGCGCTGGCGCTGTTTGCGCCCAAGGGGCACGTCTGGTGGCACGTGGCGCCGGTGCTGGCGGTGGCCAACGTAGGCGGCAGCCTGTTGGGCACGCGGCTGGCGCTGCGCCACGGCGCGGGCTTCGTGCGGGTGGCCTTCATCGCCGTGGTGAGCGTGCTCATCCTCAAGACCGGCCTGGACGCGTTACGGCTTTAAGCCGCGCGGGCATTGGCACGAGCGCCGGCCCGCTTACCATGCTTACATTGCACAGCAGAGTCGTGACATGCCCGTCGATCCTGCATTGCGTCGCCTCGACATCGACATTCCTACCCAACCCCACGCCCTGGCCCAGCTCACGCCGCTGCTGGCCCAGGAGGAAGTGGCGTTGCCGGCCGTTTCGGCCCTCATAGAAACCGACATGGCGTTGGCCGCGGCCGTGCTGCGCGCGGTCAATTCATCGCTGTACGGGCTGCGTGGGCGCGTGCAGACGGTGCACCAGGCGCTTACCTACCTGGGCCTGCGCGAGGTGGCGGCCATCACTTTCGAGATCGGCTTGCGCGCCGTTTTCCCGGCCGCGCACGAACTGGAGCCGGTGTGGCGCCGCGCGGTGCGGCGCGGGTTGATCATGGGCCGCATGGCGCAGCGCCTGGGTCTGGTCGACGCTTGGGCCGCGCATTCGGCCGGGCTGTTCGAGGAATGCGGCAAGGCCGTGCTGTTCCGCCATGCCTGTGCGCCTTACCGGGCCATGTTGCAGGCCGCCGGCCAGGACGACGTGACGCTGGTCAAGCTGGAGCGCGACCGCTTCGGCGTGAGCCATGCCGCGTTGGGCGCGGCCCTATGCGAGAGCTGGGGCCTGGCCGGTCCTGCCGTGGCCAGCGTGCGCCACCACGTGGCGGTGCAGCAGGGGGCGGCGTTGCCCGATGGGTCTCAACGCGCGACGGTGCTGGCCCTGTCGGCGCTGGCGTATTGCCTGATGCAGGATCCCGCCGCCCTGGAACCCACCGTGCAGCGCGTGGCCGCTCCCATAGGCCTGCAGCCCGAGAAATTGCTGGAGATGGCTCACCGCGTGCAGGAGAAGCTGCAAGACGCGCGGCAGGGTTACGGCAGCCTCTGAGCGTACGCCCGCGCAGCCCGGACGCGCCGCTTCAGGCCGGCGCGCCGTCGATGAACAGGCGCAGCTCGCCCGGCTCGAAAGCCGTCCACTCCTCGTCGGCGGTCAGCGGCTCGGTGGCGATCACGGCCACGCGGTCCTGCGGCGTGGTGAGCTGGGCGAAGTCCACGGTCAAATCCTCGTCGCGCAGCCGCGTTGGGCGGAAGGGGTGGCGGCGCTGCAGCCAGAACAGCCGCGTCGAGCCGTGCGCCCACAGCGCCTGCCCGTTGGAAAGCAAAAAGTTGAAGCTGCCCTGCGCGTTGAGCTGCGGCACCAGCTCCGACAGCGTGCGCGTGAGCTCCGGCAGCGCCGGCACGCTGGCATGGGCCTTGGCCAGCTCCTGCATCAGCCAGCAGAAGGCGCGCTCGCTGTCCGTGTCGCCCACGGGGCGGAAGGCGCCGTGCAGCCGCGGCTCGAACTGCTTCAGGTCGCCGTTGTGGGCGAACACCCAGTAGCGGCCCCAGAGCTCGCGCATGAAGGGGTGCGTGTTCTCCAGCGCGATGCGCCCCTGCGTGGCCTTGCGGATGTGGGCGATGACGTTGCGGCTGCGTATGGGACAGCGCTGCAGTAGCTCGGCCACCGGCGACTGGCGCGCGCCGTAGTGGTCCACGAACAGCCGCACGCCGCGGTCTTCGAAAAACGCGATGCCAAAACCGTCCTTGTGCTCGTGCGCACGCGTGGCCAGCCCGGTGAAGCTGAACATCACGTCGGTCGGCGTATTGGCATTCATCCCCAGGAGCTGGCACATGGCGACGAATTGTGGAGCAGGCTGCGGGCCTGCTCCTTGAGTTTGGTGCGTCTACTGGCTGGCCACGAGCAGCTTCATGAGCCCGCGCACGCTCAGCAGGTGGCCGGGGTTGGTGCGCTCCTCCAGCACGCCGCTCAGGCGCTTGAGGATGGCCGGGCTGCGCTGCGCGCGCCAGATCACCAGGTCGGCCAGCCAGGGATAGTTGTTGACGCGGTTGGCCTTCTCGTAGAGCGCAAAGCGCGGGTGCAGCGCGCGCAGCGACTCCTCGTAGCGCTGGCGCACTTGCGCGTCGGTGAGCGACTCCGGTTGCTGTGACTGCAGCGCCTGCGCCGCCAGCAGTCCCGTCTCCATGGCCTTGCCAATGCCTTCGCCGGTGAAGGCGTAGGTGCTGCCCGCGGCCTCGCCGCAGGCCAGCATGCCCGGGCGCGACCAGCGTGCGCCGGTGAGCGAGCAGCGCAGCGGCGCGCCCTTGATGTCGCCCACGATCTGGCCGCCCGCCATGAGCTCGCGCGCAGGCGCGTAGACCTCGCAGAAGTCGTCGAAGAGCCGGCGCAAGTTCATGGGCTGCTTGTGGCCGTGGCCCTGTGCGTCGGCCTGGTGGCTGCCCAGCAGGCCGGTGCCGATGTTGAAGACGCCGTCAGGCCCCGGGAATATCCAGCCGTAGCCGCCGCGCAGCCGGCGGTGCCACACCACCTCCATGGCGTGCAGCCGCTGCGCCAGCGACGCATGGCGCACGTGGGCGCGCAGCGCCACGCCGGAGGGAGTGTGGCGCTCGCACAGCCCCGAGGCGATGAGCGCCTGCGCTCGCGCCCCCGTGGCCAGCACCACCCAGCGCGCCGACACCTCCAGCGCCTGGCCGCCCACCTGCAAGCGCGCGCCGACGACGCGCTCGCCGTCGAGCAGCGGCGCCTCGAAGCGCGCCGGCGCCAGCCAGCGCGCGCCCGCACGGCGCGCCGCCGTGCACAGGATCATGTCCAGCTCGCGCCGCGGCAGCACGGCCAGCGTGCCGGGCACGTCCACGCGGCCGCCGCGCGAGCCGATGCAGGCCACGTGCGACACACGCTGCGCCCGCGCCAACACCTCCTCGTACACGCCCAAGCGACGCAGCGCCGCCAGCGCGTCCGGGATCAGGCCGTCGCCGCACACCTTGTCGCGCGGGAAGTCGTGTTCGTCCACCAGCAGCACGTCCAGCCCCGTGCGCGCGAGTATCTGCGCACAGGCACTGCCAGCCGGTCCGGCACCTACTACCAACACCTCGCAGGTTTGGGGAATGTTCTCCATGGTGACGGGGATTCTAGGCAGCCGTCCCTACCCGCCGCCGCCTGTCGCGCCTCCAGCAGCGGGCCGCCAAGCGATGGCGGAATTGTGAATTCCCCCTGCCGCGGGGCACCAATGGGCGAAGCACGGCCCATCGCTTGGTGACATGCTTGAACCCATGCGCCTGCACCTGCCCGTCGATCGCCTTGCCCTCAAGGCCGCAGCCCGTTTTGGCCGCTGGCGGCCCACGCCGCAAACGCTGCAGCGGCACCGATGGCTGCGCTGGCTTGGGCCGTCGATCACGCATCCACTCCTCTGGAGCGTCAACCGCCATGCCATCGCGCTGGGCCTGGCCATAGGCCTCTTCTTCGGCCTGCTCATTCCCATTGCGCAGATGCCGCTGTCGGCGGCCGCCGCGGTGCTGCTGCGTGCCAATCTGCCCACGGCGGTGGTGAGCACGCTGGTGACCAACCCGGTCACCGTGGCGCCGCTGTACTACGCCGCCTGGCGCTTGGGCGCCACGGTGCTGGACGAGCCGCTGGCCGCCGCGCCGGCCGTGCTCGCCACAGGGCCCGCGCCGCAGGCCGAGGCTGCCCCCGGCGGCTCCTGGTGGAGCGGCCTGTGGGAGCGGCTGCGCAGCGTGGGCAAGCCGCTGCTGCTGGGCCTGGCGCTCATGGCCACGCTCACGGGGCTGGCCGCCTACGTGCTCGTGAGCGCGCTGTGGTGGCTGCGCCAGCGCTGGCGCAGTGGCGCCGGCACGGCGCCCGGGCAGGACGGATGAACCGTCCCCCGCAAAGACAAAGAGGCCGCTGACGCGGCCTCTTTGCTTTTCCGGTCAACCCGGCCGCCCGCGCGTTGTCACGGCGGGCGACGCGGGCTCGGCCTTGAGGATCAGGCCGTGCCGGCCTTGACCTTCAGGCGCCAGGCGTGCAGCAGCGGCTCGGTGTAGCCGCTGGGCTGCGACAGGCCTTCGAACACCAGGTCGCAGGCGGCCTTGAAGGCGGCGCTGGTGTCGAAGTTGCCGGCCATGGGCTTGTAGAGCGCGTCGCCGGCGTTTTGCTCGTCCACCACGCGGGCCATGCGCTGCAGCGTTTCCATAACCTGCTCACGGCTGGTCACGCCGTGGTGCAGCCAGTTGGCGATGTGCTGGCTGGAGATGCGCAGCGTGGCGCGGTCTTCCATCAGACCGACGTTGTGGATGTCAGGCACCTTGGAGCAGCCCACGCCCTGGTCCACCCAGCGCACGACGTAGCCCAGGATGCCCTGGCAGTTGTTGTCCAGCTCCTGCTGGATCTCGGCGGCGCTCCACTGGGCCTCGGCCACCACGGGGATGGTCAGCAGCCCGGCAAGGATGGTGTCGCGCTCGGCGGCGGCGTCGATCTTCTCCAGCGCCTGCTGCACGTCCGAAACCTTGACCTGGTGGTAGTGCAGGGCGTGCAGCGTGGCGGCCGTGGGCGAGGGCACCCAGGCGGTGTTGGCGCCGGCCTTGGGGTGGGCGATCTTCTGCTCCAGCATGGCGGCCATCAGGTCGGGCATGGCCCACATGCCCTTGCCGATTTGGGCGCGACCGCGCAGCCCGCAGGCCAGGCCCACCAGCACGTTGTTGCGCTCGTAGGACTGGATCCAGGCGCTGGTCTTCATGTCGCCCTTGCGCAGCATGGGGCCGGCCTGCATGGCGGTGTGCATCTCGTCGCCGGTGCGGTCCAGGAAGCCGGTGTTGATGAAGGCCACGCGCGAGGCGGCCGCGGCGATGCAGGCCTGCAGGTTCACGCTGGTGCGGCGCTCCTCGTCCATGATGCCCAGCTTGACCGTGTGCTTGGGCAGGCCCAGAAGCTCCTCGACGCGGCCGAACAGCTCGTCGGCGAAACCCACTTCCACCGGGCCGTGCATCTTGGGCTTGACGATGTAGACCGAGCCCGTGCGCGAGTTGCGCAGGCCGTTGGCGCCGTGGCCCTGCAGGTCGTGCAGCGCGATGGCGGTGGTGATGACGGCATCCATGATCCCTTCGGGGATCTCGCGGCCCTCGTCGCCCCACAGGATGGCCGGGTTGGTCATCAGGTGGCCGACGTTGCGCAGGAACATCAGCGAGCGGCCGTGCAGGCGAACTTCGCCGTTGGGACCGTTGTAGATGCGGTCCGCGTTCAGGCCGCGGGTGAAGGTCTTGCCGCCCTTGGCGACTTCCTCGGTGAGCGTGCCCTTGATGATGCCCAGCCAGTTGCTGTAGCCCAGGGTCTTGTCGGCGGCGTCCACCGCGGCGACGGAGTCTTCCAGGTCCAGGATGGTGGACAGCGCGGCTTCGAGCACCAGGTCGCTCACGCCGGCGGCGTCGGAGGCGCCGATGGTCGTGGAGCGGTCGATGCGGATGTCCACGTGCAGCCCGTTGTGCACCAGCAGCACGGAGGAGGGCTCGGCGGCCTCGCCCTGCCAGCCCACCAGTTGCGCGGGGTCGGCCAGCGCGGCGCGGGTGCCGTCCTGGAGCGTGACGGCCAGGGCGCCGCCTTCGATGCGGTAGGCCGTGGCGTCGCGGTGCGAGCCCTGCGCCAGCGGGGCGGCCTGGTCCAGGAAGTTGCGGGCGAACTCGATCACGCGCTGGCCGCGCACCGGGTTGTAGCCCTTGCCCTTCTCGGCGCCGTCGGTCTCGGGCAGCGCGTCCGTGCCGTAGAGGGCGTCGTACAGCGAGCCCCAGCGGGCGTTGGCGGCGTTGAGGGCGTAGCGGGCGTTGAGGATGGGCACCACCAGCTGCGGGCCGGCCTGCAGGGCCAGCTCGGCGTCCACGTTGGTGGTGGTGGCCTTGGCGCCCGCGGGCTGGGGCAGCAGGTAGCCGATGGACTCCAGGAAGCCGCGGTAGGCGGCCATGTCCTGGATGGGGCCCGGGTTGGCACGGTGCCAGTTGTCGAGTTCGGTCTGCAGGCGGTCACGTTCGGCCAGCAAGGCGGCATTGCGCGGGGCCAGATCGGCCACGATGGCGTCGAAGCCGGCCCAGAAGCTCGCGCTGTCTATGCCGGTGCCGGGCAGGACCTGCTCCTCGACGAAGCGGTACAGCTCGGTGGCAACCTGGAGGCGATGAACGTTGGTGCGTGCAGTCATGTTGGGCTCGCAGTAGGAAAGAGAAATCACTCGGGAAAGAAGGCCAGCACGTCGCGCAGGCTGCTGCCGCGACGCGTGGGCTCGGTGTCCAGCGGGTCCAGCGGCAACCCGGCACGGTTGACCCACAGCGTGGTGTAGCCGTACCAGGTGGCGCCGATGGCGTCCCAGCCGTTGCTGGATACGAAAAGAATCTGGCGCGCGGGCAACTGCAGCGCCTGCGGACCCAGCGCGTAGGCGGCCGGATCGGTCTTGAAGCGGCGCACCGCGTGCACGGACAGCAGCGGATCTATCAGGTCGCTGAAGCCCGCGCTGCGCAGCGCCACGCCCAGCATCTCCGGATCGCCGTTGCTCAGGATGCCCGCGCGTATGCCGCGCTCGCGCAGCGTGCGCAGCACTTCCATGTTCTCGGGGAAAGCGCTGAGGTGGCGGTACTGGTTCATCAGCCGCTCCTCGTCGGCCGCCGACAGCGGCAGGCCCAGGCGCTGCGCCGCGAAGCGCAAGCCGGCGCGGGTGAGGTCCCAGAAGGGCTGATAGCGCCCGCTCATGGTCAGCAGCCGCGTGTACTCGATCTGCTTGTCGCGCCACAACTGCGCCAGCGCCTCGCCGCGGCCGGCGAAGAGCTGCTCGGCCGCCAGCGAGACGCTGTAGACGTCAAACAGCGTCCCGTAGGCATCGAAAAGCACCGCGCGCGGCGTGACGGAGGCATCCATGCCTGAAATTTATTCCATCAGATTGAATACATTAAGAACTGAATTTGCTAAAGATTCGTGACTTCCGCGCAAAGATGCTGCCGACACTGCGGCACGCTCCTCACCATTGCTTCTGTTTCAATCATGAGTGACTGCCTAATTTGCGTTTATTACGCCGCTGGCATGCACCAGTTTTGACCATGGACCGTCTCAAGCAGATCGAATCCTTCGTCGCCGTGGCCACCAAGGGCAGCCTCACCGCCGCGGCGCAGGCTGAAGGCGTGGCCCCGGCCGTCATCGGCCGGCGCATCGATGCGCTGGAGGAGCGCTTGGGCGTCAAGCTGCTGTTGCGCACCACGCGGCGCATCACGCTCACGCACGAGGGCAGCGCCTTCCTGGAGGACGCGCAGCGGCTGCTGGTGGACCTGGCCAACGCCGAGGCCAGCGTGAGCGCCGGGGGCGTCAAGGCCAGCGGCCACCTGCGCATCACGGCGCCGGCGGGCTTTGGCCGACGCCACGTCGCGCCGCTGGTGCCACGCTTCCTGGCCCAGCATCCGGAGGTGAGCCTGTCGCTCAACCTCAGCGACCGGGTGGTGGACATCGTCAACGAGGGCTACGACTGCGCCGTGCGCGTGGGTGACCTGCCCGACTCCAGCCTGGTGAGCGTGCGCCTGGCCGACAACCGCCGCCGCTGCGTGGCCGCGCCGCAGTACCTGCGCCGCGCGGGCGTTCCGCAGCACCCCTCGGAGCTGCAGCGCCACGAGTGCCTGACGCTGAGCTCCGAGGCCAGCCAGACGCGCGGCTGGGCCTTCGTGGTGGACGGCGCGCTGCTGCACCTGCGCCCAAGCGGGCGGCTGGACTGCAGCGACGGCCAGGTGCTGCACCAGTGGTGCCTGGCCGGCCTGGGCCTGGCTTGGCGCAGCACCTGGGAAGTGGAGGCGGAGATGGCGCGCGGCACGCTGGTGAGCGTGCTGGACGAATTCGCCGCGCCGCCCAACGGCATCTACGCCGTGTTCCCGCAGCGCCGCCACCTGCCGCTGCGCGTGCGGCTGTGGATCGACTTCCTCAAGCACAGCTGGGGCGACCCGCAGTACTGGCAATCGGCCGCGGGCTGAAGCCGCGGCGGCCTGGCGGCCTGCGGCGGCCATGAAAAAGCCCGGCGGTGCCGGGCTGTCGGTTGGGCGACGGCGGCGGCCGTCACGCCTTCTTGCTCAGGCACTCCTTCATGAAGGCCTTGCGCTCGTCGCCCTTCTTGCCATCGGCCTGGGCGTTGCATGCCTTCATCTTGCTTTGCTGGGCGGTGGAGGCGTCCGACTTGGCAGAGAGGCATTCCTTCATGAAGGCCTTGCGCTCGTCGCCCTTCTTGCCATCGGCTTGGGCGTTGCATGCCTTCATCTTGCTTTGCTGCGTCGTGGGTGCCTTCTCGGCGGCCTTGTCGGTCTTGGCCGCGGGATCAGCCGCGGGGTCGGCCGCGTGGGCGGCGAAGGCGCAGGCGGCCAGCAGCCAGGCCAGCGGGGCTTTGGTCATTGGGCTCTCCTTCCTCGGTGCGCGGCGACGGGCCGCGGGGCATTGAAGCACGCTGGCGCCGCGCCGCCACTGGGCACAAGTCCGCAGGCGATTTCCCTCAGACGATGCGCCGCGGGTGGGCCAGCGCCTCGTGCGCGGCATGCAGCCGCCGCACCAGCACGCGGATGAAAGCCGCATCGAAAAGCTGCCGCGTGCTGGCGCTGAGCTGCTGCAGCGTGTCCGGCGTGAAGCTCACGGTGACGCTGGGCTGCGTCACCAGCACGTCGGAGCTGTAGGTGCGCAGCTCGGGGCTGGGAGCGAGGTAGGCCATCTCGCCCACCGAAGTGCCCGCGCCCAGCCGCGCCGTGACCTCGCCGTCGCGCAGCACGTCCACCTCGCCCTGGGCCAGGATGTGAAAGCTCGTTCCCTGCTGCCCCTTGCGGTAGAGCGCGTGCCCGGCCGGGAAGCGCTGCCAGCGCGCGCGGTGCACCACTTCCCACAGTGCCACGTCGTCGAACTCGCCGAAGAACTCCAGCGTGCGCAGCAGGTTGAAGCGCTCGGAATCCAGCGGCCCCTGCAGCCGCCCAAGCGGGATGAGCCGCTGGGACACCAGCTCGGCCAGGCGCTGCGCGAAGGCGTCCCAGTCGGCCGGGCGCTGCTGCGGCCGCTTGGCCAGCGCGTCGCGCACCAGCGACTCCAGCGCCGCAGGCACGCCCTCGCGCAGCGAGGCCAGCGGCGGCGGCTCGGCCGTGTAGATCTGCGCCATCAGCGCCGCCTGCGTGGGCGCCTCGAAGGGTGGGCGGCCGCTGATGAGGTGGTAGAGCACGGCGCCCAACGAGTACATGTCCGCGCGCGCGTCCAGCGCCACGCCGTCGAGCTGCTCGGGCGACACGTAGGACAGCGACCCCACGCGGAACACCTGCGTGCGGTCCGATTCGAGCTGCAGCGCGCTGCCGAAGTCGCTGAGCTTGATGTCCACCACCTGATCGCGCTGCAGTTGCGCCAGCACGTTGGCCGGCTTGACGTCGCGATGGATGAAGCCCTGGCGGTAGACGTAGCCCAGCGCCATGGCGCACTTGAAGCCGATCTCCACGATCTGCTCCAGCGACAGCAGCCGGTGCGGGCTGCAGAAGTGGCGCAGCGTGGTGCCGCTGACGTACTCCATCACCAGGTAGGGCGAGACCGGGTCCGGCACCGCGTCCAGGATCTGCACCACGTTGGGATGCTGCAGCTTGCCCACCAGCGCCGCCTCGGCGGCGAAGTAGCGCGCCTGCAACTGCGGCGAGGCGGCGTCGGCGCCCAACAGCGTGGCCGGGTGCACGCGCTTGATGGCGACGTCGCGGCCCTGGAAGTCGTCGCGGGCGAGGAACACCTCGCTGGTGGCGCCTTCGCCCAAGCGGGCCAGCACGCGGTATTTGCCTATGGCCGCGGGCAGCGGCGCGGCCGAGGGGGCGACGGGAGCTTGGGCGGACATGGCCGGGCCATTGTGGCGCTGCGCGGCGGGGGTGCGGACCCCGCCTCGTAGAATCGGCCGATGATCCAAGCCAAGCAGGAGCTGCTCGCCGCGCTGCGCGCAGCCGTCGCAGAACTCGGGGCCGACGTGCCCGCGCAACTCAGTTTCGAGTCTCCCAAGCAGGCCTCGCACGGCGACCTGGCCGTCACCGCCGCCATGGCGCTGGCCAAGTCGCTCAAGAAGAACCCGCGCGAGCTCGCCCAACAGCTCGTCCAGGCGCTGCAGGCCCAGCCGGCCGTGCAGCGCTGGGTGCAGGCGGTGGAAATTGCCGGGCCGGGCTTCATCAACCTGCGCCTGGCGCCCGCGGCCAAGCAGCAGGTCGTGGCTGAGATACGGGACGGTGGCGAGGGCTTCGGCCGCAAGGCCGCCAACGGCCAGCGCGTGATGGTGGAGTTCGTCTCCGCCAACCCCACCGGCCCGCTGCACGTGGGCCATGGCCGCCAGGCGGCGCTGGGCGACTCCATCTGCAACCTGTTCGAGGCGCAGGGCTGGGACGTCACGCGCGAGTTCTATTACAACGACGCCGGCGTGCAGATCGGCACCCTGGCCGCCTCCACGCAGGCGCGGCTGCAGGGCTTGAAGCCCGGCGACGAACAGTGGCCCGATGCCGCCTACAACGGCGACTACATCGCCGACATCGCCGCCGACTTCCAGGCCGGCAAGACCGTCACCGCCGACGACCGCGCCTTCACCGCCTCTGGCGACCCCGCGGACCTCGACAGCATCCGCCAGTTCGCCGTGGCCTACCTGCGCCACGAGCAGGATCTGGATCTGCAAGCCTTCGGGGTGCGCTTCGACAACTACTTCCTGGAATCGAGCCTGTACACGACGGGCAAGGTGCAAGAAGCGGTGCAAAAGCTCATCGACGCCGGCAAGACCTTCGAAGAGGGCGGCGCGCTGTGGCTGCGCTCCACGGACTACGGTGACGACAAGGACCGCGTCATGCGCAAGTCCGACGGCACCTTCACGTACTTCGTGCCCGACGTCGCGTACCACATCAACAAGTGGGGACGGGGCTTCACCAAGGTCGTGAACATCCAGGGCAGCGACCACCACGGCACCATCGCGCGCGTGCGCGCCGGGCTGCAGGCCGCGGGCGTGGGCATTCCGCAAGGCTTCCCCGACTACGTGCTGCACAAGATGGTCACGGTCATGAAGGGCGGCCAGGAGGTCAAGATCTCCAAGCGCGCCGGCAGCTACGTGACGCTGCGCGACCTCATCGACTGGACCAGCCGCGACGCGGTGCGCTTCTTCCTCATCAGCCGCAAGGCCGACACCGAGTTCGTCTTCGACGTGGACCTCGCGCTCAAGCACAGCGACGAGAACCCCGTCTTCTACGTGCAGTACGCCCATGCGCGCATCTGCTCGGTGCTGGCGCAGTTCGGCCGGGACGTGCCCGCCGATGCCGACCTCTCGCTGCTGGCCGCTCCCACGGAGCTGGCGCTGATGATGAAGCTCGCCGAGCTCCCGCAGGTGCTGGAGCGCGCCGCGGCCGACCTCGCGCCGCACGACATCGCCTTCTACCTGCGCGACGTGGCCGCCGCCTTCCACAGCTACTACGCGGCCGAGCGCTTCCTGGTCGATGACGTCGCGCTGGCCGGCGCGCGCATGGCGCTGCTGTCGGCCACGCGCCAGGTGCTGCGCAATGCGCTGGCGCTGTTGGGCGTGTCGGCGCCGCAGTCCATGCAGCGCGGTGAAGAGGCCGCTGCCGAGCAGCCATGAAGCGCTACCAGAAGGGCGGCTTCGGCCTGGGCATCATCATTGGGCTGCTGGTCGGCCTTGGGCTGGCGCTGGGCGTAGCGCTGTACGTGACCAAGGTGCCCGTGCCCTTCGTGGACAAGGTGCCGCAGCGCACGCCGGAGCAGGAGGCCGCCGAGGCCGAACGCAACAAGCGCTGGGACCCGAACGCCCCGCTGGCCGGCAAGCGCCCGCCCGTGCCGCCGGTGGAGCAGCCGGCCACGCCGCCGGCGCCGGACAACGGCGGCGTCGCGCCGCTGCCTTCCACGCCGACGACGCCGGCCGAGCCCCCTCGCGGCACGGCCACGGCCCCGGCCGTGCCGCCCGCGCCGCAGGCTCCGGCCACCCCCGCCGAGCGCCCGCGCGCTTCCACGACGCCGGCCACGCCCGCGCAGCCGCCGGCGGCCAAGTCCACGCGCGACCCCGCGGCCATCCTCTCCGGCGGCGACACGGCCACGCCGCCGTCGGTGACCAATCCTTCAACTTCTTCGTCGTCGCGGTCCACCCGCGCCGAGGCTGATGCGTTCACGTATTTCGTTCAGGTGGGCGCCTTCTCCCGCGTGGAAGACGCGGAACAGCAGCGCGCGCGGCTGGCGATGCTGGGCTACACGGCCCGCGTCACCGAGCGCGAGCAGTCCGGCCGCACCGTCTTCCGCGTGCGCCTGGGCCCCTATGAACGCAAGGAAGAGGCCGAGATGACGCAGGACCGCCTGCGCGGCAGCACCATCGAATCGGCCCTGGTGCGCGTGGAGCGTTGAGCGCCAGGAGACAACCGGCATACATCCCGGCCGCGCGGGCCGCATCCCCCGCTGCGGCCGCTGAATCGAGGAATACCCGCACATGAAACGTCGTGAATTCAGCTCCGCCCTCGTTCTGGCCGGTCTGGCCCTGGGCGCCACGCCCGCCGCGCGGGCGCAGGGCGGCTTCGTCGAAGGCAAGGACTTCGTGAAGCTGGCCACCCCGGTGCCCGCCGGCACGCCGGGCAAGATCGAAGTGGTCGAGTTCTTCTGGTACGGCTGCCCGCACTGCAACGCCTTCGAGCCCCAGCTCGACGCGTGGAGCAAGAAGGTGCCCGCCGACGTGGCCTTCCGCCGCGTGCCCGTGGCCTTCACGGCGCTGCACGAAACGCACGCCAAGCTGTTCTACGCGCTGGAGGCCATGCAGCAGGTCGAGGCCATGCACCGCAAGGTCTTTGCCGCCATCCACCAGCAGCACAAGCGCCTGGACAAGGAGGCCGACATCGTCGCCTTCGCCACCGAGAACGGCCTGGACGGCGCCAAGTTCGCGGAAACCTTCAAGTCCTTCGGCGTGGCCACCAAGGTGCGCCAGGCCAAGGCGCTGTCCGAGGCTTACAAGATTGACGGCGTGCCCTCCCTGGGCGTGCAGGGCCGCTTCTTCACCTCCGGGTCGCTGGCCGGCTCCAACGAGCGGGCCCTGGCCGCGACCGAATACCTCATTGGCGTCGTGCGCAAGACCGGTTGAGCACTTACCAGCCCCGGCCGTGACAAGCTGCCGGCTGCGGGCTTTTCCCGACCAAGCCGCGCGTGAGCGACACGCGGGGCACGAACTGTGGCTAGAATGGCCTGCAAGTTTCGTGCCCTTATGAGCCCACACCGCCTTCTTACCCTTTGCATGAGCGCCGCGCTGGCCCTGGCCGGCGGCGCTGCCCAGGCCGACAAGGCCGACCGCAACCAGCCCCTGGTCATCGAGGCCAACAAGCCGGGCACGGTGGACATGCAAAAGCAGGTCGTGGTCTTCAACGGCAACGTGGTGGTGACGCAGGGCACCATGCGCATCACGGCCGAGCGCATGGAGCTGCGCGAGGTGGGCGAGGGCCACCGCACCGCCGTCGCCCTGGGCGTGCCGAGCACGCAGGCCTACTTCCGCCAGAAGCGCGAAGGACTGGACGAGTTCATCGAAGGCAACGCCGACCGCATCGACTACGACAGCCGCAGCGACCTGGTCAAGCTCACCGGCAACGCCAAGGTGCGCCGCCTGCGCGGCAGCACCACCGCCGACGAGATCACCGGCAACCTCATCACCTACGACAACCGCGCCGAGCTTTTCAACGTGGCCGGCGACAACGCCGCCGGTGGCCGCGTGCGCGCAGTGCTGACCCCGCCGCCCCCGGCCGCGTCCGGCGCCGCCGCCGGCGGCTCGCGCTGATGAACGCCGCCATCAACGCCGTGGCGGACACGCAGCCCGCCGACAGCCGGCTTGAAGCCCACGGGCTGCAAAAGCGCTACGGAGCGCGCCAGGTCGTCAAGGAAGTGCACCTGGCCGTGGGTGCGGGCGAAGTGGTTGGGCTGCTGGGCCCAAACGGCGCGGGCAAGACCACGACCTTCTACATGGTGGTGGGCCTGGTGCGCGCGGATGCCGGGCGCATCCTCATAGACGGGCAGGAGGTGCAGGAGCGCCCCATCCACCAGCGCTCGCGGCTGGGCCTGTCCTACCTGCCGCAGGAGGCGTCCATCTTCCGCAAGCTCACGGTGGAAGAGAACGTGCGCGCCGTGCTGGAGCTGCAGCTCGACGCGCAGGGCCGCCCGCTCAAGCCCGCGGCCATCAGCGAGAAGCTGGAGTCGCTGCTGGACGAGCTGAGCATAGAAAAGCTGCGCCACAGCCCGGCGCCAGCGCTCTCCGGCGGCGAGCGCCGCCGCGTGGAGATCGCCCGCGCGCTGGCCACGCAGCCGCGCTTCATCCTGCTGGACGAGCCCTTTGCCGGCGTGGACCCCATTGCCGTGATCGAGATCCAGCGAATCATCGGATTTCTCAAGGCACGCGGCATTGGCGTGCTCATCACCGACCACAACGTGCGCGAGACGCTGGGCATCTGCGACCGCGCCTACATCATCAGCGAGGGGCGGGTGCTGGCCGAAGGCACGCCGCTGGAGATCGTCGAGAACGCCGACGTGCGCAAGGTCTACCTCGGCGAGCACTTCCGGATGTGAACGAAATCAACGCCATGCAGTTGGGGAAGCCATGAAACCGTCCTTGCAAGTCCGGCTGTCGCAGCACCTGGCGCTCACACCCCAGCTCCAGCAGTCCATACGGCTGCTGCAGCTCTCCACGCTGGAGCTGCACCAGGAAGTCGAGCAGATGCTCGAACAAAACCCCTTCCTGGAAACCGACGACGACGGCGTGCCGGCCTACGAGCAGGCGCTGGACCGCGCCGCCGCGCCTGAGCGCACCAGCAGCGACGCCGCCACCGAACGCGCCGAGCGCGACGACACCGACGGCCGCGACGACGCCGACGTGGGCGGCGTGGACAGCGCCGAGTTCGGCGCCACCGAGCGCGAGGACTGGGAAAACGGCACCGAGCGCGACGACTTCGACGGCATCCGCGAAACGCCGGCCAGCGCCGGTGCCAGCGGCGACGAGGATTTCGAGCCCCAGGAGCGCGGCGGCGGCGGGCTGTCGCTGCAGGAGCACCTGCGCGCGCAACTGCTGGGCATGCGGCTCTCCGCCGAGGACGCCGCCGCGGTGCACGTGCTCATCGAGTCGCTGGACGAGGACGGCTACCTCGCCGACCCGCTGGAGGAGATCGCCGCGCAGCTTGTCCCCGGCGAGGGCGAGGAGCTGGAGGAGCAGCGCGAGGACCTGCTGGGCCGTCTGCGCTGCGCGCTGCGCTGGCTGCAGAGCATGGAGCCCACGGGCGTGGGCGCGCGCGGCCTCTCCGAGTGCCTGGTGCTGCAGTTGCAGACGCGGCAGCCCTGCGCGGCGCAGGCCGTGGCGCTGGCCGTGTGCCGCGAACACCTGGAGCTGCTGGCGCGGCGCGACACGCGCCGCCTCATGGCGCTCACCCATGCCGACGAGGACACGCTGCGCGAGGCGCAGTCGCTCATCCGCGGCTGCGAGCCCAAGCCGGGGCGGCCCTTCACGCGGGCCGAGGCCAACATCGTCGTTCCCGACGTCATCATCCAGAAGGCCGGCCGCGGCTGGAAGGTGGTGCTCAACCCGGACGTGATGCCCAAGCTGCGCATCAACGACCTCTACGCCCAAGCCATTCGCGGGCAGCGCAACGGCTCGGGCTCGGGGCTGTCGGCGCGGCTGCAGGAGGCGCGCTGGTTCATGAAAAACATCATGCAGCGCTTCGACACCATCCTGCGCGTGTCCACCGCCATCGTGGAGCGGCAAAAGGCCTTCTTCACCCACGGCGAGATCGCCATGAAGCCGCTGGTGCTGCGCGAGATCGCCGACGAGCTGGGCCTGCACGAGTCCACCATCTCGCGCGTGACCACGGCCAAGTACATGGCCACGCCCTACGGCACTTTCGAGCTCAAGTACTTCTTCGGCTCCTCGCTCAACACCGATGCCGGCGGCAACGCCTCCAGCACGGCGGTGCGGGCGCTGATCAAGCAGTTCATCAGCGCCGAGGACACCAAGAAGCCTCTCTCCGACAGCCAGCTCAGCGCCATGCTGGAGGAGCAGGGCATCCAGGTGGCACGGCGCACGGTGGCCAAGTACCGCGAAGCGCTCAAGATCGCGCCGGCCAACCTGCGCAAGGAGCTGTAAGCCCTAGGGCGTGCGCCGCGAATCCGCGGCCGTGCGCATTGCCGTTTGCCGCCGGCCCGGCCGCCCGCGCCGCGGGTGGCCTGCCGGCCCTGATCATTTCCCGGGCTGCCGAGGCAGCCCATCCCGGCCGCAGGCGTGGCCGGGCGCTGTTGCCGAGGTTTGCCGCATGACCGCCGCTGCTGTTCTTTTCCTGCCCTGCGCCGCCGGCGTGGAGCCGCTGCTGGCCGACGAGGTGCGGCGCATCACCGCGCTGGACGAGCGCGACATCGAGACGCTCCGCGGCGGCGTGCGCGTGCACGGCGACCTGCGCGTGGCCATGCAGCTCAACCTGCACAGCCGCCTGGCGCAGCGCGTGCTGCTGGAGCTCGTCTGGGGCCCCTATCACGACGAGCAAGACCTCTACGACATGGCACGCAGCGTGCCGTGGGAGGAATGGATCACGCCGCGCCAGACGCTGCGCGTGGACAGCACGGCGCAGCGCTCGCCGCTGCGCAGCCTGAACTTCGCCAACCTGCGCATCAAGGACGCCGTGTGCGACGTGATGCGCGAGCACGCGGGCGAGCGCCCAAGCGTGGACACGCGATTCCCCGACCTGCCGCTGGCCCTGCACCTGAGCCCCGAGCAGGCCATGCTGTACGTGGACCTCTCCGGCGAGGCGCTTTTCAAGCGCGGCTGGCGCGAGGTGCAGGGCGAGGCGCCGCTGAAGGAGACGCTGGCCGCGGCCATGCTGGCCGCCGCCGGCTGGCAGGGCCGCGAGGGCGACGCGCCGCTGCTGGACCCGTGCTGCGGTGCGGGCACCATCGCCATCGAGGCGGCGCAACTGGCCTGCGGCGTGGCGCCGGGCTCGCTGCGCCGTTTTGCCTTTGAGCGCCTTGGACCTTTCCGCGAGCTGCTGCCGCAGTGGCGCGAGCTGCAGCAGGCCGCGCGCGCGGCGGTGCACGCGCCGAAAGTCGAGGTGTTCGCCGGCGACGTGGCCTTCCGCATGACGGACTTCGCCACCCGCAACGCCGAGCGGGCCGGCGTGGCCCACGCCATCCAGTTCAAGACCGCCGACGCGCTGCAGCGCCCGGCGCCGGCCGACGCGGGCGTGCTCATGCTCAACCCGCCCTACGGCGAGCGCCTGGCGCCCAAGGGCCAAGGCCAGGCGCCGGCCGCGGCGCGCGAGAGTTTCGAGGGCGGCGGCTCCTCCTCGGCCTTCTTCTCCGGGCTGGCCTCGCACTGGAAGCGCCAGTACGCCGGCTGGACCGCCTGGGTGCTGACGCCGGACATGAAGCTGCCCTCGCTCATGCGGTTGAAGGAAAGCCGCCGCGTGCCCATGTGGAACGGCCCCATCGAGTGCCGGCTGTTCCGGTTTGACCTCGTGGCCGGCTCGGCGCGGCGCGAGGCGGACGCCAATCCGCCCTCAGGCGAATAAGCCGCAGCCCACCGTTTGCCGACTGTTCACTCACGTGCCCGTTGGGCCCCCATTGAATGGGCGGCATTGTTCAGATTTCTGAACGATGCACCCTGCAAGACGGTCGGACCCTGCCGCGGTTCTGCGCGCGATTTGTAGGAGGCCTTGCTGCCCGCCGGCTCAGCCCGCGGCGACGGCGGCCACGCCCAGCCAGGACAGGGCGGCCAGCGGCGCCGTGTCGGCGCGCAGCACGCGGCTGCCCAGCGTCACGGGCTGGAAGCCGTGGTCGCGCACGGTGGCTTCCTCCACCGCGGAGAGGCCGCCTTCCGGGCCGCTGAGCAGCGTCAGCGGCTGCGCCGCGGGCTGCGTCACCACGCGGGGCAGGGGCTGCGTGTCCGGGCCCAGGCTGAGCACCAGGCGCTGTGCGGGCTCGGGGTCGAGCTGCAGCCACTCGTGCAGCGTGCGCATGGGCAGCAGCACGGGCACGCGGTTGCGGCCGCACTGCTCGCACGCGGCCTCGGCCACGGCCTGCCAGTGCGCCACCTTGCGCGCGGCGCGCTCGTCGGCCAGGCGCAGCACGGAGCGCTCCATGAGCAGCGGCTGTATGGCGGCCACGCCCAGCTCGGTGGCCTTCTCGACGAGGGAGTCCATGCGGTCGTTGGCCGGCACGCCCATCGCCAGCGTCACCGCCATGGGCAGCTCGCGCTCCAGCGCCACGTGCTGCAGCACCTGCACGCTCACCGAGCGCTTGCCCATGTGCAGCACCTGCGCGCGCCACTGGCCGCCGCGGCCGTCAAAGAGGGTCACTTCCGCGCCCGGCTGCAGCCGCAACACTTGAACGTGCCGGGCCGCGCTGTCGGGCAAATCGATTTCCGCACCGGCCGAGATCGCCAGCGCCACATGCATTCGAGGATTCATCGCGGCGCAAGTGTGCCCCAGTCGCGGGGCCGGGCACGCCAATCCCGGCCCTAGCATGACGGCCCTTGTCCAGAAGCAATGACCCGGAGGATGCGCATGAGTTTGGATGCACCGACGACCCTGTCCGGTCTGCTGGTGGGCGTCGTGGTTGGCCTCACCGGCGTGGGCGGCGGCGCGCTGATGACGCCCATCCTGGTGCTGGTCTTCGGCATCGCGCCGCAGACGGCCGTGGGCACGGACCTGCTGGTGGCCGCCGTCACCAAGCTCTTCGGCGTGGCCGTGCACCAGCGACACGGCACGGTGGACTGGCAGATCGTTCGCCGCCTGGCCTTAGGCAGCCTGCCCGCGGCGGCGCTGACGCTGGCGTGGATGCAGTGGTCCGGCGCGGAGCGCGTGGGCGACGGGCTGATCATCAAGGCCGTGGCCGTGGCGCTCATGATCACGGCCGTGGGCATGCTGCTGAAGTCCTGGCTGCACCAGGTGGGCAAGCGCGAGCGCATCAAGCGGCCGCAGTGGTTCCGGCGGCTGCAGCGCTGGCTGACCTCAGTGGCCGGCGCCGTGCTGGGCGTGCTGGTGACGCTGACCTCCATTGGCGCCGGCGCCCTGGGCACGGTGATGATGGTCCACCTCTACCCGCTGCGCATGAACTCGCACAAGCTGGTGGGCACGGACCTGGCGCACGCCATCCCGCTGGCGCTGATCGCAGGCCTGGGCCACCTGCTCATAGGCAACGTGGACACCACGCTGATGACCAATCTGCTGCTGGGCTCCGTCCCCGGCGTGCTGCTGGGCTCGCTGGTGGGCACGCGGCTGCCGATGAAATTCGTGCAGGGCGCGATTTCAATCGTGCTGGTGCTCGTGGGCGTGAAGATGCTGATGCATTGAGCCGATCCGGCGCAATCGCCGTCAGGAACCGACTTTTTGCGGCGGCTGCACGTCCCGCAGCTCGCGGCGCAGCACCTTACCCACGGGCGACTTGGGCAGGTCGCTGCGGAACTCCACCACCTTGGGCCGCTTGTAGCCGGTGAGGTTGGCCTCGCAGAAGCCGCGCACCTGCTCCTCGGTGAGGGCCGGGTCCTTCTTCACGATGAACACCTTCACCGCCTCGCCCGCGCGGCCGTCGGGCACGCCCACCGCGGCGCACTCCAGCACGCCGGGCAACTGCGTGAGCACGTCCTCGACCTCGTTCGGATAGACGTTGAAGCCGCTCACCAGAATCATGTCCTTCTTGCGGTCCACGATGCGGAAGTAGCCGCGCTCGTCCATGGTGCCGATGTCGCCGGTACGGAAGAAGCCGTCGGCAGTCATGGCCTTGACGGTCTCGTCCGGGCGCTGCCAGTAGCCGGCCATGAGCTGCGGGCCGCGTATGGCGATTTCCCCGGGCTGGCCCGCCGGCACGGGCTGGCCGGCGTCGTCCAGCAGCGCCAGCTCGGTGTTGGGCAGTGGCAGGCCAATCGTGCCGTTGAACTGCGTGCTGTTGACCGGGTTGCAGGACACGGACGGCGAGGTCTCCGACAGCCCGTAGCCTTCGACGATGGGGCAGCCCGTCTTCTCCAGCCACAGCCGCGCCGTGGCCTGCTGCACCGCCATGCCGCCGCCCACGCAGATCACGAGGCGGCTCCAGTCCACGCTGGCGAAGTCCTTGTGGTTGGCCAGCGCGTTGAAGAGGGTGTTGACGGCCGGGAAGCTGTGGAAATGCTCCTTGGACAGCGTCTTGAGCAGCGCGGGCAGGTCACGCGCATTGGGAATGAGGATGACGCGCCCGCCCACGCGCAGCGTCAGCAGCGCAATCGTTGAAAAACCGAAGATGTGATAGATGGGCAGCGCGCACACCACGCCCACCTGCTCGCCGGCCGGAATGCGGTGCAGCGCCGGCCGGTACCAGGCCTCGGACTGCAGGATGTTGGCCACCAGGTTGCGATGCAGCAGCACCGCGCCCTTGCTCACGCCGGTGGTGCCGCCGGTGTACTGCAGCACCGCGACGTCGTCGGGGCCGATCTCGACGGGCTTGAAGGCCTGGCGCCGGCCCTGCGCCAGCGCATCTTTGAAACGCAGCGCGCCGGGCACGGAGTAGGGCGGCACCATCTTCCTGACGCGGCGCACCACGTGGTTGACCAGTGCGCCCTTGAGCCAGCCCAGTAGGTCGCCCATGGCCGCCAGCACCACGGTGCGCAACTGCGGCAGCTTGGGCAGCGCGTGCTCCAGCGTGGCGGCGAAGTTTTCCAGCACCACGATGGCGCGGGCGCCGGCGTCGCGCAGTTGGTGTTCCAACTCGCGCGCGGTGTAGAGCGGGTTGACGTTGACGACGATACAGCCCGCACGCAGCGCCCCGGCCAGCACCACCAGGTACTGCGGCGTGTTGGGCAGCATGATGGCTACCCGGTCGCCCTTGCCCAGGCCTTGCGCCTGCATGAAAGATGCGAACGTCATGGACAGCTCGTCGAGCTGCCCGTAGTCGAAAGCCGTGCCCATGAACGTGCACGCCGGCAGGGCGCCGTGGCGCTGGAAGGCGTCTTCCAGCAGCGCCACCAGGGACGGGTACAAGGCCGTGTCCACCTCCGCCGGCACGCCTTCGGGGTACTGCTTCAACCAGATTTTTTCCATGTGCCGCGAGGGGTCGTAGTCGAAAGCATTCTGGCCCCGCCCCGTGGAGCGGGCATGAGGGGATTCGATAGCGATGCCGGCAGCGGGTTCCGGCTGCCGTGCGGGCAGC
>NZ_JAXOJX010000069.1:0-34281 GCF_034427735.1 Azohydromonas lata | reverse complement strand
GTCCATCGTGATGGTGCCGGCGCGGTGGTTCGCGGGTTGAGGGATTGAGGGTACGAGCCAGGGCCAGGGCGTAAGGCGAGGGCGAGGGCGAGGGCGAGGGCGAGGGCGATTTCGCCCGCCTTCGCATCCCGTCAGCCAAGGCGCTTCGCCCCCCACTTCGTCATTCCCGCGAAGGCGGGAACCCAGGCGGTCCCCGAGCAGGCCGCAAGCCCATGCAGAGGAACACCACGGGCCAGTACCTCATGTTTCCTGCCTCGTCGCTACGTTCTGGCTTGGGACCGCCTGGGTCCCCGCCTGCGCGGGGATGACGAAGTGGAGCGCGCGGCGCATCGGCCTTCGGCTGACGCCCCCGTCGCGATTCATTGAGCAAAAAAGCCGCCGGCGCTATGGAAGCGCCGGCGGCTTTTTCATTGCAACCTCAAGGAAAGCCGGCCCAGCCGGTTCCCCTTGATGGGCCTTACTCCAGGCTGGGCAGCGGCGCGTCGCCGCCCGTGCTCAGCAGCCCGGTGCGGCTGTAGATGCCCAGCTTGTCGCGCGTGTCGGTGATGTCGAGGTTGCGCATGGTGAGCTGGCCGATGCGGTCGCGCGGCGAGAACACCGACTCGCCCTTTTCCATCGTCAGGCGCTCGGGGTGGTAGGTCAGGTTCGGCGACTCGGTGTTGAGCAGCGAGTAGTCGTTGCCGCGGCGCAGCTCCAGCGTCACTTCGCCGGTCACGGCGCGGGCGACCCAGCGTTGGGCGGTCTCGCGCAGCATGATGGCCTGCGGGTCGAACCAGCGGCCCTGGTACAGCAGCCGGCCCAGGCGGCGGCCGTTGTCGCGGTACTGCTCGATGGTGTCTTCGTTGTGGATGCCGGTGACCAGCCGCTCGTAGGCGATGAACAGCAGCGCCAGGCCGGGGGCCTCGTAGATGCCGCGGCTCTTGGCCTCGATGATGCGGTTCTCGATCTGGTCGCTCATGCCCAGGCCGTGGCGGCCGCCGATGCGGTTGGCTTCCAGGATCAGCTCGACCGGGTTGTCGAAGGTCTTGCCGTTGAGGGCCACGGGCTGGCCCTCTTCGAAGCGCACGCGCACTTCCTCGGCCTTGACCTCGACTTCCTCCTTCCAGAACGCGACGCCCATGATGGGGTTCACGATCTTGATGCCGGAGTTCAGGTGCTCCAGGTCCTTGGCCTCGTGCGTGGCGCCGAGCATGTTGGAGTCGGTCGAGTAGGCCTTCTCCGCGGACATCTTGTAGCCGAAGCCCGCGGCGGTCATGAAGGCCGACATCTCGGCACGGCCGCCCAGCTCGTCGATGAAGGTCTGGTCCAGCCAGGGCTTGTAGATGCGCAGGCTCGGGTTGGTCAGCAGCCCGTAGCGGTAGAAGCGCTCGATGTCGTTGCCCTTGAAGGTGCTGCCGTCGCCCCAGATGTGGACGTCGTCTTCCTTCATGGCCGCCACCAGCATGGTGCCGGTCACGGCGCGGCCCAGCGGGGTGGTGTTGAAGTAGGTCACGCCCGCGGTGGAGATGTGGAAGGCACCGCACTGCAGCGCGGCAATGCCTTCGTGGGCGAGCTGCAGCCGGCAGTCGACGAGCCGCGCCGCTTCCGCGCCGTACTCCATCGCCTTGCGCGGGATGGCGTCGTAGTCGGGCTCGTCAGGCTGGCCCAGGTTGGCGGTGTAGGCGTAGGGGACGGCGCCCTTCTTGCGCATCCAGTGCAGCGCGGCGCTGGTGTCCAGGCCGCCGGAGAAGGCGATGCCGACCTTCTGGCCGAGGGGCAGTTGTTCGAGGATGGTGGCCATGGTGGGTGCTTCAGCCGAAGTGGCAGATGTAGTGGTAGGCCTCGGTCACGCGGATCTCGAAGCTGGAGTTGGCCGGCACGCTGAACTGCTCGCCGGCGCTGGAGCGGCGCCATTCGTCGCTGCCCGCGAGCTTGTACTCGCAGGCGCCCGCGACGCATTCCATGATCTCGGCCGCGCCGGTGTTGAAGGTCAGCGTCGCCGGCAGGACCACGCCCACCGACTTCTTCGTGCCGTCAGCCAGCGTGATGCCATGGCTCACGCACTTGCCGTCGAAATAGACGTTGGCACGGGTGGTGACGGACACGCCGTCGATCTTCTCGGTGGTCATAGGGGCGCCAGGTTTCAGGGAAAAGACGGAATTTTACCGGGCGGCGCCCGGGCCCCAAGGGCCCCGGCACCGCCCGCGGCGCGGTCGCCCGCGCCGGCCTCGACGCAGGCTCAGGCTCAGGCTCAGGCCCTGCGTATGGAGCACACGGTGTCGAACCAGCCCTGCATGCCCACCAGCGGCGCGGGCTGTATGGGCAGGATGGCGTTGACGTTGTAGCCCGCGCCCGTGCCGCCGCGCGCCGGGTCCCACCACACGCGCTCGTCCAGGTCCGCGTCCTCGCCCACGGCGGCGCGGTCCCACGCCGCCTCCAGCGCCTGCCGCGGCCCGTTGTGCGCCGTGGCCGCCCGGCCGTGGAACTGGTTGCCCAGCGTGTTGGAGACGGCCAGCACGCGCGGGTGTATGCCTTCCGTCACCCAGGCCGGCACCAGCGCCTTGCCCACCACCTCGCCGCCGCCGCGCATGCCGTGGCCGTGAGGCCGGTAGGTGGTGATCTCCACCATGTCGCCCGTGCGTATGCCGTGGCGCGCCGCCGTGGCGGGGTGAATCCACATGGGGTTGTGGTGGACGATCTCGCTGAGGTACTTCTGCGACTGCGTGCGCCCCTGCGTGTGCACGTTCCACTTGAAGGTCACGAGGTGCAGCTGCTCCTGCCCCATGCGCTCGATGCTGGGCACGGGGAACCAGTCCGGCATGCCCTTGCCGCCATCCTCGTCGAACCCGCGCGCCTGGGCCGCGGCCTCGATGTCCGGGTGGTACACGGAGAACTTGCGCGAGGGCGTGATGAAGCCGCGCCGCGCCGTGCCCTTGACCATGAGGCCCACCGGCGCCTCGCGCCCGTCGGCCGCCTTGCGCAGCACGATTTGCGTGGCCTCGTCCACGCGCGTGTTCTTCAGCTCCTCGGCGCTCAAGGGCCAGTCGTACAGCGCGTAGTACTTGGGTTTCGAAGTGTCCTGCCACACGCCGTGCTTGCGCATGTACGCGAAGCCGTCCTCGCCCACGCGCTTGCCGAAGGGCTCGCAGCGCCGGCGTATCCATTCCTCGTGGTCCTTGAACTCGAAGTACTTGGCGGTGTCCGGCCCAATGCGGCGGGCGATGTCGATCAGCGAATCAACGAAGCTGCGGCACTCGCCCGGCGGCGCCACCATGGGCTGGCGCAGCGTGACGTAGTCGCGCAGCTCCATGTTGTTGCGCGTATCAAAACCCCAGCGCTCCATGTAGCTGGCGTCGGGCAGGATCATGTCCGCGTGGTGCGCCATCTCGGAATAGACGATGTCCGAGCAGGCGTGGAAGGGGATGAGCTTCTCGTCCTTGAGCACCCGCAGCGCCAGGCTGCGCCCTTCCGGCCAGGTCTGCGGCGAGGCCAGCGTGTAGCTCAGGTAGACCTGCACCTTGCCCTTGCCCTGCAGCAGGTGGCGGTAGACGATCTGCCCCACCTTCATGCGCTGCCACTTGTTGGCCAGCGGCCATTCCGGCGGGTTCTCGATGGCGCTCTTGGCCTTGGGCGAAGGCGG
This sequence comes from Azohydromonas lata, assembly GCF_034427735.1. NCBI lineage: Bacteria > Pseudomonadati > Pseudomonadota > Betaproteobacteria > Burkholderiales > Sphaerotilaceae > Azohydromonas > Azohydromonas lata. Next base: position 30,662 of record NZ_JAXOJX010000069.1, on the reverse strand, counting down.
CATCGGCAACGGGTGCGGGAACACCTGCGGCGGGATGCGCGTGGGCTCCACCGTGTAGCAGTAGCCCCCGGGCTGGCCTATGGAGCCCACGATGGCGTTGAGCAATATGACGGCGCGGTCCGCGTTGAAGCCGTTGTAGTGCGCGCCGCTGCCGCGGTTGGTGAAGGCCACGGCCGCGGGCGCGGCGTGGGCGAACTCCAGCGCCACGCGGCGGATGTCCGCAGCCGGGATGCCGCTCACGCCCTCGGCCCACTCCGGCGTGTAGCGGTCTATCCACTTCGCCAGGTCGTCGGCGGCTACGTTGCTCCAGGTGTCCAGCCATTCGCGGTTGTGCAGGCCGGCGGCGATGATGGCGTTGCCCATGGCCAGGGCGATGGCGCCGTCGCTGCCCGGGTTGGGCGCGAACCACTCGTCGGCCCGCCCGGCCGTGTTGGACATGCGCACGTCGAAGTAGACGAACTTGGCGCCGTTGTCGAAACGGCCGCGGATGATGCGCTTGGCCGCGTGGATGGCGCCCTGGTGCGCCTCGTACACGTTGGCGCCGAAGTCGATGATGTACTTGCTGCGCTCGAAGTCGCCCGTCTCCCAGTCCGTTTCGCCCAGGCTCACGTAATTGGCCGCGCGCTTGTTGGAGGAGCAGATGGCGCGGTGGTTGAACACGGAAGGCGAGCCCACTGCGTTCATGAAGCGCGTGGTTTCCTCGCCCACGCGCGAGCGGCCCACGTGGATGGCGACCTCCTCCGGCTTGCCCTCGTCCATGGCCCGGCGGATGCGGCGCGCGATCTCGTCGTGCGCCTCGTCCCAGGTGATGCGCTGCCAGCGCCCGCTGCCGCGCGGGCCGACGCGCTTGAGCGGAAACAGCAGCCGCTCCGGGTAGTCGTTGATGGTGGGCCCCGACTGGCCCTTGGCGCACAGCGAGCGCCCGTTGTTCGGGTCCTCGGGATTGCCGCTGACTTTCACCAGCTTGCCGTCGATGACGTGGCCCTCGATGCCGCACACCGTGGAGCAGTTCAGGCACACGCTGCGCACCACGGTGGCCTTGCGGTAGTCGTGCGGCACGCGCGGCTGCGCCTTGGCCAGCGCGTCCTTGCCCTTGCGGCGCGGCGTGGCGGCGGCCCAGGCCTCGTCGGGCGACAGAAGAATGGTTTCGCCCACGGCCAGCGTGGCCAGCGCGCCGAAGCCGCGCTTGATGAGGTCGCGCCGCTTCATGCCGCACCGCCTTCCGCTTCCGCGCGGTACTCGGTGATGTTCTGCCCCGGCTCCACGCGCGCCCAATGCACGCGCCGCTGCGGCGGGAAGTGGGCGTCCAGCGACGGCCAGGTCTCGATCTCGTAGGACCAGCCCTCGTGGTTGCGCCCCTCGGGAATCTTGGCCTCCATCTCCACCCGGTGGCCGCGGTAGGCCACGGCCGGGCGCGTGCCCTTGTCGGCTTTCAGCACGGCGGTTTCATGGCCGCGGCGCGCCATGAAGCGCGAGTAGGCCGAGTCGGGGTCGCGCGCGTCGCCAAAGTGAAAAACCTCGGCCGGGCAGGTTTCCACGCAGGCGGGCTCCATGCCCACGTCCAGCCGGTGGCTGCAGAAGTCGCACTTGTCGGCGATCTGCCCGGGCTGGCACGAAATGGCGCCGTAGGGGCAGGCCTTTTCGCAGGCGCCGTGGCTGTCGCAGGCATGTTGGGCGATGCGCACGATGCCGTCCGCCCCGCGCGAGAGGGCGCCGCTCTTGCACGCCTTCAGGCAGGGCGCGTCCTCGCACTGCATGCACAGCGCGGGCAGGAAGTCCCGCTTCACCTGGGGATAGCTGCCGTGGTCCCAGTAATAGACCTTGGTGCGAAAGCTCCCGAGCGGCACCTGGTTCTCGACCTTGCAGGCCACCGAACAGGCGTGGCAGCCGATGCAGCGCTCGACGTCGAGCGCCATCTTCCATTGGGGTTGTTGAGGCATGGCGGGTTTCGTGCGGATGGGCAGGGCCGCTGGCCGGAAGCACCGGGAACGGCTGCGGTGGAGGAGGGGGCGGTAATGTAATGCGCCCCGCTTGACCTTCCCATGATGGCAAGGTCCACAGTGCATCCGTCCCCCTTCGGAAGCACAGCATGGATACCGCCGTGAACCCCGTCACCGCCCCGCCCGCGCCCGCAATGGCCGCGCCGCGCGAGGTGGAGCTGGCCATAGAGGGCATGACCTGCGCCTCCTGCGTGGCCCGCGTCGAAAAAGCCCTGCGCCGCGTGCCGGGCGTGGCGGATGCGCAAGTCAACCTCGCCACCGAGGTCGCCACCGTGGCCGTGGCGCCGGACCTGGGCGACGCCGCCCCGCTGCTGGCCGCGGTCGAAAAAGCCGGCTACGCCGCCCACGTGGTGCCGGACGGGCCGGACGCCACCCCGGCCGCGGCCGCGCCCGCCTCATCTGTGCCGCAGTGGTGGCCCATCGCCGTGGCCGCCGCGCTGTCGCTGCCCCTGGCGCTGCCCATGCTGGGCATGGTGGCGGGCCGCGACTGGGCGCTGCCGGGCTGGCTGCAATGGGCGCTCGCCACGCCGGTGCAATTCTGGCTGGGCGCGCGCTTCTACCGCGCCGGCTGGAAGGCGCTGCGCGCCGGCAGCGGCAACATGGATCTGCTCGTGGCCCTGGGCACCTCGGCCGGCTACGGCTTGAGCGTTTATGAGCTGCTGGCGAGCCACGGCGGCCACGGCATGCCGCACCTGTACTTCGAGGCCTCGGCGCTGGTCATCACGCTGGTGCTGCTGGGCAAGTGGCTGGAAGCGCGCGCCAAGCGGCAGACCACCGAGGCCATTCGCGCCCTCAACGCCCTGCGCCCCGACGTGGCCCGCGTGCGCCGCCACGGCCGCGAGCAAGAGCTGCCGCTGTCGCGCGTGCGCTTGGGCGACGAGGTGGTCGTGCGCCCCGGCGAGCGCATTCCCGTGGACGGCCTGGTGCTGGAAGGCGCCAGCCAGGTGGACGAATCGCTCATCACCGGCGAGAGCCTGCCCGTGCCGCGCCACGAGGGCGACAAGGTCACCGGCGGCGCCGTCAACGGCGAAGGGCTGCTGCTGGTGCGCACCACGGCGCTGGGCGCGGAATCGACGCTGGCGCGCATCGTCCGCCTGGTGGAGTCGGCGCAGGCGCACAAGGCGCCCATACAGCGCCTGGTGGACAAGGTGAGCGCCGTGTTCGTCCCGGCCGTCATTGCCATCGCGCTGGCCACGGCGCTGGGCTGGGGTTTCGGCACGGGCGACTGGGAAGCAGCCATCCTCAACGCCGTGGCGGTGCTGGTGATCGCCTGCCCCTGCGCGCTGGGCCTGGCCACGCCCGCGGCGCTCATGGCCGGCACGGGCGTGGCGGCGCGCCACGGCATCCTGATCAAGGACGCCGAAGCCCTGGAAGTCGCCCACGCCGTGCGCACCGTGGCCTTCGACAAGACCGGCACGCTCACCGAGGGCAAGCCGGAGTTGACCGCCTTCGAGGCCGCCGACGGTCGGCCGGATGAAGTCCTGGCGCTGGCCGCCGCCGTGCAGGCCCACAGCGAGCACCCGCTGGCCCGCGCCGTGACGGCCGCCGCCGAGCGCCAAGGGCTCACCGTGCCCGCCGCGGTCGAAGTGCGCGCCGTGGCCGGCCGGGGCATGGCCGCGCGCGTGGGCAACAGCGAGCTGCGCCTGGGCAGCAGCCGCTTCATGCAGGAGCTGCACGTGGACACCGCCGCGCTGATGCCGCGCGCCGACGCGCTGGCGGCGCAGGGCCGCACCGTCTCCTGGCTGGCGGACGTGACTTCCGCGCCCCGCCTGCTGGGCCTGCTCGCCTTCGGCGACCAGCCCAAGACCAGCGCCGCGGAGGCTGTGCGCACGCTGCAGCGCCTGGGTGTGCGCACCGTGCTGGTGACGGGCGACAACGCCGGCAGCGCCCGCGCGGTGGCGCAGGCGCTGGGCATGGCGGAGGTGCGCGCCGAGGTGCTGCCGCAGGACAAGGCGGCCATCGTGGGCGAGCTGCAGGCGGGCGGCGGCCGCGTGGCCATGGTGGGCGACGGCATCAACGACGCGCCCGCGCTGGCCGCGGCCGACGTGGGCATCGCCATGTCCACGGGCACCGACGTGGCCATGCACGCCGCGGGCATCACGCTCATGCGCGGTGACCCGGCGCTGGTGGCCGATGCGCTGGACATCTCGCGCCGCACCTACGCCAAGATCCGCCAGAACCTGTTCTGGGCTTTCATTTACAACGTGGTGGGCATCCCGCTGGCGGCGCTTGGGCTGCTCAGCCCCGTCGTGGCCGGCGCGGCCATGGCCTTCAGCAGCGTCAGCGTGGTGAGCAACGCGCTGCTGCTGCGGCGCTGGAAAGGCGCGCGCGGGCCCGGCTGAACGGCCCTGGGCTGAACAAGTATCCCTTGCACCACGCCGGTGCCGTGAGAGCCTCAAGAAACCTGCCGCACACTGCTGGCCGGCTTTTTGCCCCTGCCGGGTTTGACTTCCTGCCCGGCCCGCGCGGGCTTCCTCTCACAGGCACCGTAAAACATGGAGCGAGCTCGGGAATCGGACATTCAACCTGTCGAAATCTCGCACCGGGATTCCGAGGCCAAGCGGCTGCTCCAGGCCTTCGATTGGGCGCGCACGCCGCTGGGCCCCATGGACGCCTGGCCGCGCAGCCTGCTGAGCCTGGTGGACATGGTGATGGAGCTGCCTTCGCCGGCCATCATCTTCTGGGGTCCCGAGCAGACGCAGATCTACAACGACGGCTACGCGGTGATCATGGGGCCGCGCCACCCGGCCTACTTCGGTGCCTCCTACCGCGAGTCGTGGCCCGACACCTATCCGCTGATCTACCCCTGGATGCGCCGCGTGCTGGACCAGGGCGACGTGGTCGAGGTGCGCCAGGCCCACATTCCCGTCACCCGCTACGGCTTCGAGGAAGAGGCCTATTTCACCTTCACCTTCAGCCCGCTGCGCGACGACGAGGGCCGCATCGCCGGCCTCCTGCAGCCGGTGTTCGAGGTGACCGCCACCGTGCTGAGCGAGCGCCGCGCCGAAACGCTGCGCATGCTCACGCCCAGCGGCTCGCTGGAGCCCGTGGCCGACGCCATCGCCGCGCTCAGCCGCAACCCGCGCGATGTTCCCTTCGCCCTGGTCTACCTCTGGAACGCGGAGCGCGAGTGCCTTTTGCTGGCCGGCGAAACCGAGGGCGCCGGTGCGGGCAGCGACCCGGACAGGCGCGCCCAACTCGACGCCGCCGCGCGCCGCGTGGTCGAGCGCAACGGGCAGGAATGGGTGGGCGAGCAAGCCGACGCCGCGCGCTCCGGCGCCGACCCCTACGTGCTGCTGCTGCCCATGGAGGGCGTGGCCGGCGCTGCGCCCTTGGGCGTGATCGCCTTCGGCCTGAGCCCGCGGCTGCACTTCGATAAGCGCTATCGCGCCTTCCTGGAGTCCGTCACCGCGCAGCTCGCCTCGGCGCTGCAGCGCGCCAGCCTGCTGCAGGCGCGCGAGCGCCAGCGCCAGCACCTGAGCGACCTCTTCCTGCAGGTGCCCGCCGGCATTGCGGTGCTGCAGGGGCCGGATCACGTGTTCGAGCTGGTCAACCCGGTCTACCAGGCGCTGATCGGCCCGCGCGACCTCATCGGCCGGCCGCTGCGCGAGGCGCTGCCGGAAATGCGCGACCAGCCCTTCCCGCGCATCCTCGACGAGGTCTACCGCAGCGGCCAGGCGCACGTGGGCCAGGAGGAGCCCACGCTGCTGCGCCGGGGCGATGAGCGCTCCGGGCTGGAGGAAGTGTTCTTCAACTACGTCTACCAGCCGCTGCGCGATGCGCAGAGCGGGCACATCAGCGGCATCCTGGTCTTCGCCTACGAGGTGACGGAGCAGGTGCGCGCCCGCCAGCGCGCCGAGGCGCTGGCCGGGGAGCTGCGCGGCGAGCACGAGCGCAAGGACGACTTCCTGGCCATGCTCGCCCACGAGCTGCGCAACCCGCTGGCGCCCATCAGCACCGCCGCCGAGGTGCTGAGCCTGGGCCGGCTGCCGCAGGCGCAGGTCAAGCGCACCAGCGAGATCATCACGCGCCAGGTGCGCCACATGACGGCCCTGGTCAACGACCTGCTGGACGTCTCCCGCGTCACGCGTGGCCTGGTGAACATCGACCGCCAGCCGCAGGACCTCAAGAGCGTGGCCGCCCATGCCGTGGAGCAGGTGCGCCCGCTGGTGGAGGCGCGCCGGCACCACCTGGCCGTGGAGCAGCCCGCCGGTGACGCCTGGGTGTTGGGCGACCAGAAGCGGCTGGTGCAGATCTTCACCAACCTGCTGGGCAATGCGGCCAAGTACACGCCCAGCGGCGGCGAGATCGCCCTGGTCCTGCACGTGGAGGGCGACGAGGTCGTCATCACCGTGCGCGACAACGGCATCGGCATGCCGGCGGCGCTGCAGCCCAAGGTGTTCGGCCTCTTCGTCCAGGCCGAGCGCAGCACCGACCGCGCCCAGGGTGGCCTGGGGGTGGGCCTGGCGCTGGTGAAAAGCCTGGTGGACTTGCACGGCGGCACGGTGGCTTGCTACAGCAGCGGCGCCGGCCAGGGCAGCGAGTTCACCGTGCGGCTGCCGCTGCTGCGCGTGCAGGCCGATGCGCCGGCGGGCGGTGCGCAGGCCCTGCCCGCGGCGGCGGCCGTGGCGCGGCGCATCCTGGTGGTGGACGACAACCAGGACGCCGCGCGCATGCTGGCGCTCTACCTGGGCGAGGCCGGCCACCACGTGGCCGTGGAGCACGCCTCCGACGCCGCGCTCGAGCGCGTGCTGCAGGAGCCCTTCGACGTGTTCCTGCTGGACGTCGGCCTGCCCGGCATGGACGGCTGCGAGCTGGCGCGGCGGCTGCGCGCGCGGCCGCAGACGGCCCAAGCGCTGGTCGTGGCCGTGACCGGCTACGGACAGGAGGCCGACCGCCAGCGCGCCCTGGACGCCGGCTTTGACGACTACCTCGTCAAGCCGCCGGACCCCGAGCGGCTCACGGCCCTGCTGGCGGCACCGCCGCGCTGAGCTTGGGCGCCGAGAAGTCCCGCGTGGTGCGGGATTTTTCGGGGGCATCACGCCATGGGTGAGCTTGCCCGTGCGCACGCGGTGCCTGGGCCGTGAGAGGCAGCGGCGGCCGTGCCGCGCGTTGGCATCCCGTCAGCCCAGGCGCGTCGCTCCCTACTGCGTCGTGCCCGCGAAAGCGGGCATCCACGAGCGCCGAGGTGGGGCCTTCGAACGGCGTCGCCCAGGGGTGGCGTCGGCGCGCCAGCACCCCGGCAGGCGTAGAGACCCGCTTTCGCGGGTATGACGGATGAGGGTGCGCGGCGCTCTTGCCACAGGGCCGACGAAGCGCCCCGCTTTTCCCCGGCAGCCATGTCGCACCCTGAGCTGCGCCGGCAGGTGCGTTCTGCCGAGCGGCTGGGAAACAGTCGCGTCGCCCGCGCGCCGGAATTGGAAAAAACCTTGAGTCGTCTTAACTCCTGCGCGAAAAAACCGATGGCAGGGGAGTTGGCGGCACTGTCGCCTTGGCGCAGGTTCAGGAAGAAGTTGGCATCACCTTGAACGCATTCCCTCTCTCTGCTGGCAGGCCGGCGAGCCCGCACAGGGCCGGCTGCTGTTGTTGCGGCCGCGGGCGCAAGCGCCCCGGGCGCTTGCCGTGAGCTGACCATGCAAACCTGCACCTGCCCCCCCTCCGCCAGTGCCGGCGCGGCCAGCGCGGCGCCCGCGTCCGACGCGCTGGGCGACGCCGCCGCGCGCTGCGGCGAACCCGGTGCCCAACCCGGCGAGCTGTTGCGGCGGCTCTCTTCGCTGCCGCCGCTGCCGCAGGCCGCGCTCAAGGCGCTGCAGGCCTTGCAGGACGACCGGCTGGGCTTGCAGCAATGCGCGCAGCCCCTGGAGCAGGACGCGGCGCTGGCCGCCTGCACGCTGCGCCTGGCCAATTCCTCCTTCTACGGCGTGGCCGGGCGCGTGCTGCGGGTGCAGGACGCGGTGGCCATCCTGGGCCGGCGCACCACTTCCAACCTGGTGGCCACGGTGATGGTGTCCAACCAGTTCACGCCGGCGCGGGTGCCGGGGTTCGATTTCGTGGGCTTCTGGCGCCATGCCCTGTCCACGGCGCTGGCTGCGCAGGCGCTGGCGCGGCAGCTTGAGCAGGACGAGCCCTCGGCCTTCATGGCCGGGCTGCTGCATGACATGGGCCGCCTGGCCATGGCCGTGCTGTGGCCGCAGGCCATGGCGCAGGCGCTGGCGCTGCACGCGCGTGGCGAGATGCCGCTGGGCGAGGCCGAGCAGCGGATGCTGGGCCTGGGCCATGCGGCGATGGGCCAGCACCTGGCGCTGCACTGGCGGCTGCCGCAGGCCGTGGCCTGGGCCATTGGGCAGCACCACGACCCCTTCGACGCGGGCGTGCCGCTGGCGACGCTGGGCCACACCGTGCACCTGGCCGACAGCCTGGTGCGCGTGCTGGCCGTGGACGGCATCGGCCGCCAGGGTCTGGCCCGGCTGGCCGAGCCGGCCGCCGCCTACGTGGCCTTGCAGGGCGACCGGCTGCTGTCGGTGCTGGGCGAAATCCAAAGCGGCGTCGCGACCATCAGCCAAGCCCTGGGGCTCCACCGCAAATGACGGAAGCAGCGACGAAATAGGCGCCCCCTCACGACGCTTCGATGCCGCCGGACGAGGTGATGGAAACGTGTCCTGACCCCGCGCGCCGCGCATTCCTTGTCCCGCCTCGTCCCACCCCGCCGCGGCGCGGCCCATAAGCACAACGCATAGCAGCGCCCCTGCGCAGCATTGGCCGTCCGCGAGCCGGGCGGCGATGCTCCGTCTCACACAACAAGGCTGACCCCGGCGCCGGCACACCGCTCCTTGCGGCCCTGCGTTGCGCCGGTCATGGCCACGTGGAAATCCCGGGTCCGCCCGCGCCAGGCGCGGCGCGATTCATGCCCCGGATTCCGAGAGAGACAACCTGTTCCGCAGAGGACTTGTATGACCGACCTTCGCAAGACGCTCGAAGAGGGCGCGATGAGCCGTTTCCAGTGGGTTGCCGTGGCGATCTGCGTGATGCTGGTGATGCTGGACGGCTTCGACGTGCTGGTGATGGCCTTCACGGCCTCCAGCGTCGCGGGCGAGTGGAAGCTCAATGGCGCGCAATTGGGGCTGCTGTTCAGCGCGGGCCTGTTCGGCATGGCGGCGGGCTCGCTGTTCGTGGCGCCGCTGGCCGACCGCGTTGGGCGCCAGCCCGTCATCGTGCTGTGCCTGGTGGTGATTGCCGTGGGCATGCTGCTGTCGGCCATGGCCCAGAGCCACGTGCAGCTCGTGGGCCTGCGCGGGCTCACCGGTGTGGGCATAGGCGGCATGCTGGCCAGCGTCGGGATCATCACGGCCGAGTACTCCTCGCTGAAGTGGCGCAGCACCTGCGTGGCGCTGCAGGCCACGGGCTACCCGATTGGCGCCACCTTGGGCGGGCTGGCGGCGGCGTGGCTGCTGCAGCACTACGGCTGGCGCTCGGTGTTTACCTTCGGCGGCCTCGCCACGGCGGTGATGATTCCGGTGGTGCTGTGGCGCTTGCCGGAGTCGGTGGACTTCCTGATTGCCCGCCGTCCCAAGGGGGCGCTGGAGAAGCTCAACCGCATCGTGGCGCTCATGGAGCGGCCGCTGCTGGCGCAACTGCCGGAGCGCGCCGCGGGCGGCGCGGCGGCGCAGGGCAACGCGGTGGCGGGCTTGTTCAAGAACGGCCTGGCGCGGCCCACGCTGATGCTGTGGGGCGCCTTCTTCCTGCTCATGTTCAGCGTGTACTTCTCGCTGAGCTGGACGCCCAAGCTGCTGGTGCAGGCGGGGCTGTCGGCGCAGCAGGGCGTGACGGGCGGCGTGCTGATCAACTTGGGCGGCATCGTGGGCGGCAGCCTCTTTGGCGCGCTGGCGGTGCGCATGCGGCTGGCGCACATCACCGTGGGCGCCTTCCTGGTCTATGCGGTGTTCACGGCGCTGTTCGGCGCGGTGTCGGGGGCGCTGGGCCTGGCCTTCGCGGTGGCGTTCGGCATGGGCGTGTTCCTGTTCGCTTCGATGGCGGGCCTGTACGCCTTTGCGCCCGTGACCTACCCGGCGGCGGTGCGCGCCACGGGGCTGGGTTGGGCCATCGGCATTGGGCGCATAGGCGCCATCGTGGCGCCGCTGACGGCCGGCATGCTGCTGGACGGCGGCTGGCAGCCCGCCTCCCTGTACTACGCCTACGCGCTGCCGCTGGTGGCCGGCGCCCTGGCCGTGCTGGCCATGGGCACGGGCCGCAACCTGCCGGGACATTCGCGCGGCAGCGCCGCGGCGGCGCATTGACCCATAGCCCGATCGACCTTGTTCTCCAGCCTCTGTTTGAAAGTGACGTGATGACGCGAGCTTGTGTGGTGCTGTTGCCCGGCCTGATGTGCGACGCCGCCGTGTGGACGGCGCAGTGCGAGGCGCTGGAGGCGGTGGCCGACGGCGTGGTGCCTTCGTATGGCGGGCTGTCCTCCATCACCGCCATGGCGCGCCACGTGTTGGAGAGCGTGCCGGCGCAGCGGTTTTCGCTGGCCGGCCACTCCATGGGCGGGCGCGTGGCGCTGGAGGTGGTGCGGCTGGCGCCTCAGCGGGTTGAAAGGCTGGCGCTGCTGGACACCGGCATGGACCCGCTGGCCGCGGGCGAGGCCGGCGAGCGCGAGCGCGACAAGCGCCTGGCGCTGCTGCGCCTGGCGCGCGAGGCGGGCATGCGGGCCATGGGCGGCGAGTGGGCGCGGGGGATGGTGCACCCCTCGCGGCTGCAGACGCCGCTGTTCGAGCAGGTGCTGCAGATGATCGAGCGGCAGACGCCGGACACGTTCGAGGCGCAGATCAACGCGCTGCTTGCGCGGCCGGATGCGCGCGGCGTGCTGCGCGGGCTTCAATGTCCGACGCTGATCGGCTGCGGCCGCCAGGACGCGTGGAGCCCCCTGTCGCGCCACGAGGAAATGCACGCCCTGGTGCCGGGCTCGCGGCTGGCGGTGTTCGAGGACAGCGGCCACATGAGCACGATGGAGCAGCCGGGGGCGGTGTCGGCGGCGCTGGGGGAGTGGTTGCAGCGCTGAAGCGCCGCCGGCCGTGACTCAGGCGCCGAGCCGCTGCCGGATCAACTCCAGCACCTTTCCCTCCACCTCCCGGTGCGGCACGTGCCCCACGCCCGGCAGGATGTCCACCTGCGCCGGCCCGCCGCACAGCGCGCCGATCAGCGCCGGGTGCCGCGTGCTGCCGTATTCGTCCAGCTCGCCGTGGATGGCCAGCACCGGGCAGGCGACGCGCGGGAGCACGGGCGAGAGCGTCCAGGCGGCGAAGCCCGGGTCCAGCCAGTTCTCCGTCCAGGCCTCCAGCACCCAGCGCGCCTTGTCGCCGTGGTATTTCACGAGGCGCTCCAACTGGCGCGGGTCCTGGAACTGCTCGCGGGCGGCGCGAATGCCGTTCAAGGTCCGGTCCTCGGCGAAGACCTGGGCGGCGATGGTGATGAGGGCCTCGCAGCCGCCGCCGCTGTCGGCGGCGCAGTGGATGGCCATGCCGCCGCCCACGCTGTGGCCCAGCGCCACGAAGCGCTGCAAGTCCAGGTGCTCGCGCAGCGCGGGGAAGTACAGCGTCGACTCCTCGGCCACGAAATCCAGCGACGGGCGTTCCACGCGCGGGTCCGACTGGCCAAAGCCCAGGCGGTCGTAGGCGACGACGCGGCGGCCGGTGGCGCGGGACAGTGCCTCGGGGAAGTCGCGCCACAGCGCCACGCAGCCCAGCGAGTCGTGGAACAGGACGATGGGGGCCGCCTGCCGCGCCGCCGCAGCCGCTTCCCCGGACGCATCCTCCGGCGCCCAGGTGCGCGTGAACAGGCGGCCTTGCGCGTGTTGCACGAACCGGTCGTGGCGGGCGATGCGAACAGAGATGGGGGTGGCGGTGGGGGCGGTCATCGTCATCAGCTCCAGAGGTGGCGCAGCAGTCCGGCCGACACGATACCGACCAGCACCGTGGGCAGGATGCCCAGCCGCGTGGAGGCCAGCACCGTGAGCGCCAGCGCGGCGACGTCGGCCGGGCGGTCGGACACGAAGGCCGGGGCGATGACGGAGATCAGCACGCAGCCCGGCACGTTCTCCAGCACGGCCTGGGCCCGGGGGCTGAGCGTGCGGTTGCGCAGGACGAGGTAGCCCAGCACGCGGGTGAGGTACGTGCTCCCGGCCATCAGGACGATGGTGAGCAGGGTGGCGGCGTCGATCATGATTGCTTGGGCGCCCAGGCCGCGGCGGCGAGCAGGCCGGTGAGTGCCCCGGCGGCGACGTACCAGGAGCCCGGCACCAGCCGGTAGGTCAGCGCCGCGACCACCAGGCTCACCAGCCAGGGGCGCGCGGGCTTGAGCCCCTTCCACATGCCGCGCAGCAGGACGAGGAAGACGGCGGTGAAGGCCATGTCGAAGCCGTAGGCCTCCACGTCGCCCAGGACCGGCCCAAGCAGCGCGCCCAGGGCCGTGAACACCACCCAGGTGCCGTAGAGGCCCGCGGAGACGCCCAGGTAGAAGGGCAGGCTGATGCGGCTGGAGCGGCGCCGCCGCGCGTCGGCCAGGGACAGGGCCCAGCACTCGTCGCACATGAAGAAGAGCGCGGTGAGCGCGCGGCCCAGCGGCAGGTGGCGCAGGTAGGGGGCCAGCGCCGCGCTCATGAGGATGTGGCGGCTGTTGACCAGGAAGGACATGGCCACGATCAGCAGCACGTGCGGCGGCGAGGTCCACAGCCTCACGGCGGTGAACTCCGAGCCGCCAGCGAAGTTCAGGCCGGTGAGCAGCGGCACCTCGATGGCCGACAGCCCCTTTTGCGCCGCCTGCGCGCCCAGGACGAGCGCAAAGGGCACGAAGCCCAGCATGACCGGCAGCGAGGCGCGCAGGCCGCGCCAGGTTTCGGCGCGGGCATCGGAGGTGGAAGCGGCCGCCGCATCGGCGCCGGCCAGGGGAGAGGAGGGGGTGAGGCTGTCCATAGCAGATGTGGAATTCTCTGCTTGTCCCTCTAGAATTTGGTGCCGTTCTTGCCAGTCATGGGTGCCGGATTGGCATGGCGTGCCAAGAATCGAACCGTCGAATGGAAAGGAATGCCAATGGAGCTGGACGCGATAGACCGGCGCATCCTGCAAGCCCTGCAGCGCGACGGGCGCCTGCAGAACGTGGACCTCGCGCGCGAGGTGGGCCTGTCGCCTTCGCCCTGCCTGCGCCGGGTACGGCTGCTGGAGGAGGCGGGCGTGATCGAGCGCTACGTGGCGGTGCTCAGCCCGGCCAAGATCGGCAAGGGTTTGTCGGTGTTCGCCCGCGTGTGGCTCAAGGGCCAGGACGCGGACACGGTGGACCATTTCACCGAAGCCGTGCAATTACTTCCGGCCGTGGTGGAGTGCCATTTGATGGCGGGAGATTGCGATTTCCTGCTGCGGGTGGTGGCGGCGGATTTGGATGATTACCGGCAGTTCCTGAAGAATCACCTGACGCGGATTCCTGGGGTGCAGAGCGTCAAGACCGAAGTGCCTATGCAGAGGGTGAAACTGACTTCGGCGTTGCCGGTGTAAAACCCATTGAAGCAGCCTGGCCAGGCCGGAATACTTGGGCCGCAGTAGGTGGGCCGTCAGTTGGGCACCGCTTCTCCGCGGCGCAGCGTCAAGACTTGAACACCGTCTTTCGTTACGGCGACGGTGTGCTCGAATTGCGCGGACAGTTGTCCGTCGCGCGTGACGACCGCCCAACCATCTTTTTCGGTTCGGACATTCGGCCGCCCTTGGTTGAGCATGGGTTCTATGGTGAAGACCATGCCTTCCCGCAGCATCAGGCCGGTTTGAGGCTGGCCCCAATGCAATACCTGGGGCTCCTCGTGCATTTCTCGTCCAATGCCATGGCCGCAATATTCCCGCACGACCGAATAACCATTTTTTCTGGCATGCCGCTCGATGGCATGCCCCACATCACCGAGCCGGGCGCCTGGACGGACCGCCTGGATGCCCTTCCACAGGGCTTCGTAGGTCACTTGCACCAGCCGTTTCGCCTGCGGCGACACGTCGCCAACTAAATATGTTTTGCTGGAATCCGCGATGTAGCCGTTCTTCTCCAGCGTGATGTCGAAATTGACGATGTCCCCGCTTTGCAGGATTTCTGCAGCGGATGGAATACCGTGGCAAACCACGTCGTTGCGGGACGAGTTCAATGCATAGGCATATCCATACTGCCCTTTGCTCGCCGGGCGTGCCTCAAGCTCATTGACGATAAAGCTGTCGACCAGATCATTGACCTGCATGGTGGACATGCCGATCAAGTTCAATTGATCCAGTTGGGCAAATACATCCGCCAGCAATTTGCCTGATTCTGCAAGCAGCGCAATTTCATCCGGCCGCTTGGTCATGTCAAAAGCCTCTTGTCGGCGCGCGCCACGACGCCCGCGGCACGCATTTCCTGGGCGACGATTTCATTGAAGCTTTGCGTCGGATTCATTTCGCACAGCATGCCCACCTTGATCCAGAAAGCCGCTTGCGCGTTGATCGACCGGCAAGACACGGTGCTGGCCTTGCGTATCTGATCATGCAAATCATCGTCAATATTCACAATGCCCATGGCTGCTCTAAATATATGAAACGTATACGAATCATATATGCCCATCAAAAGGCTTGCAAGCTGCGCGGTGATGAACACCCAGGGCGTGCGGATAGGGGCCGCATGACGGTAGGCGGGCCACCGCGTGCCGACGCCTTGGCACAATCCCCCCTCAACATTGTCATTCCCGCCACTGTTTCCCAACCGCGCACCGCCGCACAGTGCAGCCTCCTCAACCGACAAGTGAAGGAGACAAGACATGAAGCGCTACGTCATCGAACGCGAGATTCCCGGCGTGGGCCAGCTCAACGCCGAGCAGCTCAAGGGGGCGTCCGCCACCTCCAACGAGGCGCTGGCCAAGCTCAACGGCAAGGTGCAGTGGGTGCAATCCTTCGTCGTGGACGACAAGACCTTCTGCATCTACCTCGCCGAGAGCGAGGCCGACGTGCAGGAGCACGCCAAGCTCAGCGGCTTCCCGGCCAGCAAGGTCAGCGAGGTGCGCAGCGTCATCGACCCCATGACGGGCGTGTGATGACCCGGGGCCGGCCGTGAAGCCGCTCATAGACGTCACGGTCGTGCTGCTCGACGGCGGCTGGATTTCCACCTCGCTCGGCCCCGTCGAGGTGTTCCACTCGGCCGGGCTGCTGTGGCAGGACTTGCAGGGTCAGGTGCCGCAGCCGCGGTTTCGCGTGCGCACCGCCTCCATAGACGGCCGCCCGGCCGCCTGCGCCTACGGCGTCTCCATGACGCCGCAATGCGCCCTCGCCGACGTCGGCCCCACCGACGTGATCCTGGTCGGCTCGCCGGGCGTGGAGCCCATAGAGCAATCCGACTACGACGAGCGGCTGCTGCAGTGGCTGCGCGATGCGCATGCCGCCGGCACGCACATCGCGGGCGTCTGCGCCGGCGTGGCCTACGTGGCGGCGTCCGGGCTGCTCGACGGCCGCCGCGCCACCACCCATTGGGCGCTGGCCGGGTTGCTGCAGCAGCGCTTCCCGGCCGTGCACTGGCAGGCCGACAAGTTCGTCACCGAGGACAGCAACCTCTACTGCGGCGGCGGCGTGTATGCCGCCATAGACCTGAGCCTGTACCTCGTGGAGAAGTTTTGCGGCCGCGACGTCGCGCTGCAGTCGGCGCGCGCCCTGCTGGTCGGCATGCCCCGCACCTGCCAGGACAGCTACGGCACCGTGCCGCTGTCGCGCCCGCACGCGGACGAGCGCATTCGCCGCGCCGAGGAGTTCCTGCAGCGCCACTTCCGCGAGCCCGTGTCGGCCGAAGTGCTCGCCGCCCACGTGGGCATGAGCCCGCGCAACCTGATCCGCCGCTTCAAGGACGCCACCGGCAACCTGCCCAACGCCTACGTGCAGGACCTGCGCGTGGCCGCCGCGCGCGAGCTGCTGGAAGGCAGCACCTCCTCGGTCCAGGCCATCGCGGCCCAAGTGGGCTACGAGGACGTCGCGTTCTTCCGCGCCCTCTTCAAGCGCCAGACCGGCATGACGCCGGCCGACTACCGGCGCCGCTTCGGACAGCTCACGATCGCACGCGGCGAGCTGTCCACCGCACTGGCCACGGCAGGGCAGCAGAGCGCTGAATCCCAGCGTTCCGAGCAATTCCTGTTTGATGGATTGAATTTCCAGTAAACTGGATTTCATGGACGTTGATGCCCTTCTCGCCACCCGCATCCGGGACCTTCGCAAGGCGCGCGGCCTGACGCTGGAGCAACTGGCCGAGCTCAGCGGCGTCAGCCGCTCCATGATTTCCTTGATCGAGCGCCGGGAAACCAGCCCAACCGCCGCCGTGCTCAACAAGCTGGCCGATGCCTTGGGCGTCCCGCTGCCCACGCTGTTTGCCGGCGAGGCGCAGCGCGCGCAGCCCTCGCCGGTGTCGCGCCGCGCGGATCAACCGCTGTGGACCGACCCCGCGTCCGCCTACACGCGCCGCCACCTCTCGCCGGCCGGCATCGCGTCGCCGCTGGAGCTGGTGGAAGTGTGCTTCCCCGGCGGGGAGACGGTGGTGTTCGACAACCCGGTGCGCCGGGTCAGCATCCACCAGCAGCTCTGGGTGATGGAGGGCGCCATGGACGTCAGCCTCGACGATCAGACCTGGCACCTCGCCACCGGCGACTGCCTGGCCCTGGAGCTGGGCGAGCGCATCACCTTCCACAACCCCCACCCCCAGCCAGCGCGCTACGTGCTGGCCTTGGCCAGCAACACCGACATCTCCGGCAGGTCCGCATGACACAGCACGCCATCGTCCAATGCACGCACGCCCGGCACGCGCAAGCCATCCTGGACATCTTCAACGAAGCCATCGCGACCTCCACGGCGCTGTACGACTACCAGCCGCGCCCGCTGGCCAGCATGGAGACCTGGTTCGCCGCCAAGGACAAGGGCAACTTCCCGGTCATAGGCATCGAGGACGAG
Source organism: Azohydromonas lata (assembly GCF_034427735.1). NCBI lineage: Bacteria > Pseudomonadati > Pseudomonadota > Betaproteobacteria > Burkholderiales > Sphaerotilaceae > Azohydromonas > Azohydromonas lata. The sequence continues at coordinate 13,684 of NZ_JAXOJX010000069.1, read as the reverse complement.
GCCGGCACGCTCCTGGCCTTCGGCAGCTTCGGCACCTTCCGCGCCTGGCCGGCCTACAAGTACTCGGTGGAGCACTCGGTGTACGTGCACAAGGACCACCGCGGCCAGGGCCTGGGCCTGAAGGTGATGCAGGCGCTGATCACCGCCGCCCGCGAGCACGGCGTGCACGCCATGGTGGGCGGCATAGACGCCGCCAACGCCGGCAGCATCGCGCTGCACGAGCGCCTGGGTTTCAAGCACGTGGGCACGCTGCCCCAGGTGGGCTTCAAGTTCGGCCGCTGGCTGGACCTGGCCTTCTATCAACTGCTGCTGGACACGCCGCTGAACCCGGTGGACGGCTGAGGCGGGCGGGCGGCGGGGTGCTGAATGCTCAATGGCCGCTTCCGTTATTTCTTCTTTTTTCCTTCTCCTTCTTCTCCTTGTCGTAATGCCACTTGATGGCGAAGAACATTCCCGCGCCGAACACGAGAATCTTGAAAGCAAAAAAGAAGATGGGGATCAAATCCATCATTGCGGGGATGACTGAGCTATGGTTTGACATGGTCTGTCGTGAGCAGTACTGCCTCAAAACGCTGCTTCAGCAGCTTCATTCGTAAATGGCTCATGGCGTGAGGTCTAAACCCACCCCGCCACCACCGCCACCAAGCAAGCCGTCAGCACCCCATTGGCACTCATGGCCAGCGCCGCGAACGCCGCCGCCTCCGGCCGCGCCTGCAGCGTGCGCGCGACGCCTATCGCGTGCGCGGCCAAGCCCAAGGTGAAGGCTTGGACATCACCGTCCTCCACCCGCAGCCGCTTGAACACCGGCCCGGCCAGCAGCGTTCCCAGCACGCCGGTGGCCACCACCGCCATGGCCGCCAGCGCCGCAATGCCGCCCGCGCGCTCGGCTGCGGCCATGGCAATCGGCATGGTGGCCGACTTGGGCGCCAGTGACAGCGCCACCTCGTGCGGCGCGCCCAACAGCCGGGCCAGCGCCAGGGTGGAGAGCACCGCCGTCGCACAGCCGGCCACGAGCGACAGCAGCAGCGGCACCGCCTGCCGGCGCAGTTGCGCCATCTGCCGGTACAGCGGCACGGCCAGCGCGATCACGGCCGGGCCGCTGAGCCAGCGCAGCGCTTTGGTCGCCTGCGCATAGGCCGGGTAGCCCGTGCCGGTGAGCGCCAGCAGGCCCACCACCATGGCCGTGCCCGTGAGCACCGGCAGGCACAGCAGGTGGTGATGGCTGCGCCGGTACAGCCACAGCGCCGCCGCGTAGGCCACCAGCGTCAGCAGCGGCCACAACAAGGCAGCGCCGCTCATGTCCCGGAAGCGCGCTGCTTCGCCAGCAGCCGCTGCAGCACCCAGGCCGTGACGGCCAGGGTCAGCGTGGTCGCCACCACGGCCACGACTGCGAAAGCCACGGCGTGCTGCCACAGCAGCGCGGCATAGAGGCTCACCGCCGCCACGGAAGGAATCAGCAGCAGCATCAGGTGGCGCAGCAGCGGGGCGGTGACCGCGTCCACGCTGCGCGGCACGCCGCCGCGCAGGGCCAGCAGCGCCAGCAACAGCAGCATCCCCACCACGGAGCCGGACAAGGGCCAGCCGCTCCACGCCACCAGCGCATCTCCCGCCCACTGCAGGCCGCCCAGGAGCGCGCCGGCGGCCAGCAGTTTCAATCCGCGCCAACCCTGGGCGCCGACCCGTTCAAACGACAACTTCATGGCCTGAAGTATCCCGGCTGCCCGCCATGCGCCTTCAGCGCGGCAGGACGAAGGTGCTGGGCTCGCGCACGCCGCGCGCGGGGCCGCCCTCGGCCAGCGGCGCCACTTCGATCTGTATGGGCAGCACCCGCTCGCTTTGCGCTTGCGCCGCGTCGGCCGGCAGCCGCACGCGCAGGGGCACCGCACGCTCGCCGGCCGGGGGCAACGTGAGCTCCGCGTCGCCCGCCACGGCCAGCCCCGGCAGGCCGGAGACGCTCACGCGGTAGCGCTGCGGCACCTCGGTGGCGTTCATCACCAGCACGCGGTAGACGTTCTCGACCGCGCCGTCCTCCACCTGCCGCGCCATCACGCCGCGGTCGCGCAGCACGTCCACGCGCACCGGGGCGCGCAGCGCCAGCCCCGCCACGAAGGCCGTGGCCACCGCCAGCAGCAGGCTGCCGTACATCAGCACCCGCGGACGCCACAGCCGGCGCCACATCTGCGGCTTGGGTGAGCCCTGCTCCATGCCGCGCAACGTGGCAAAGCGCACCAGGCCGCGGGCGTAGCCCATCTTGTCCATCACCTGGTCGCACGCATCCACGCAGGCGGCGCAGCCTATGCACTCCATCTGCAGGCCGTCGCGAATGTCTATGCCGGTCGGGCAGACCTGCACGCACAGCGTGCAGTCCACGCAGTCGCCCAGGCCCAGCGCCTTGGGGTCGGCGTTGCGCGAACGCGAGCCGCGCGACTCGCCCCGGCGGCTGTCGTAGGCCACCACCAGCGAGTCCTGGTCCATCAGCGAGCCCTGGAAGCGCGCGTAGGGGCACATGGTCTTGCACACCTGCTCGCGCAGGAAACCGGCGTTGCCGTAGGTCGCCAGCGCGTAGAAGCCGCACCAGAACGCCTCCCACGGCCCAAGTCCCAGCGTCAGCGCCGCCTGCCCAAGCTCGCGTATGGGCGTGAAGTAGCCGACGAAGGTGAACCCCGTCCACAGGCTCAGCGCGATCCACGCCGCCTGCTTGGCGCCCTTGCGGGCCAGCTTCCCGGCCGACCACGGCGCCTTGTCCAGCCGCATGCGCGCCAGGCGGTCGCCCTCGATGCGCCGCTCCAGCCACATGAACATCTCGGTGTAGACCGTCTGCGGGCAGGCAAAGCCGCACCACAGCCGCCCGGCCACGGCGGTGAAGAAGAACAGGGCCAGGGCCGACAGCACCAGCAGCGCGCTCAGGTAAATGAAGTCCTGCGGATACAGCACCAGCCCCGGCAGGTAGAAGCGCCGCGTCTCCAGGTCGAACAGCACCGCCTGCCGGCCGTTCCAGGCGAGCCAGGGCAAGCCGTAGAACACCAGTTGCGTGATCCACACCAGCACCCAGCGCCAGGAGGCGAAGCGGCCGCTCACGGCGCGGGCGTAGACCGTCTGGCGCGGCTGGAACATGGGCGGCGGCTTGTTGGCGCCGCCGGGCGTGGGCTGGATGGGGATGACGCGTTGCGCTGAGCTCATGGCTGGCTCGCAGAAGTGGAAAGTGAAGAGGAGGACGCGGAAGCGGCGGAGGCCGGCCGCAGCAGCGACAGGAAGGTGATCTCGCGCGCCCGGCGCGCCGCGGCGCCGTCGCCCTCGGCCAGGAAGGCGTTTTCGCCTCGCTCGGCCCGCGTGGCGGTTCGTGCCAGCGCCAGCAGGCGGGCGCGATGTTTCAGCAGCGCCGGCGTGGCGCCGGCAAAGCGGTGGTCTTGGAAACCGTCGGCCAGGGCGGCGTGCTGTTTGGCCAGTTGCGCGTGCAGGCGCGGCGCGTCGGCGTCGGCACCGGCCGGGCTGTCCTCGCGGGCGGCCAGCGCCCCGCGCGCCACGCCCAGCGCCATGGCGCATTGCAGGCCCAGGCACAGGGGCAGCGCCTGGCGCACGGCCTGCGAGCCCTCGACGTGCAGCAGCTCGTCCTCGCGGAAGTGCACCTGCTCCAGGCGCAGCGCCGCCGCGCGCAGCCCGCGCAGGGCGACGGTGGATGGGTCCACCGTGCGCGTCAGGCCGCTTTCCTCGCTGCCCAGCACCACGACGCAGAAATCCTTCATGCCCTCGAAGGCCACGGGCAGCGCCACCGCGTGGCCGTCGTGCTGCAGGTTCACGGCCCAGGGCACGGCGCCGTTGAGCTTCCAGCCGCGCGGCGTCTCGGTGGCCCGCACTTGCAATGCCGTGCCGTGGGCCAGGTGCGCGAACGCCGGCGTCAGTGCCGGCGAGCCGGCCAGGCTGCCGTCCAGCAGCGCAGGCATGAGGTGCTCGCTCAGCGCCACGTTGGGAGCGTGCCGCAGCAGCGCCATGAAGCTCATCTGCGCCGCCAGCACGCCGCCCGCGGCCAGGGAGTGGGCAGACACCTCGGCCACGGCGTCCAGCGCTTGCGCGTCCGTGGCGTCCTCGCACAGCAGGCCATGGCGGGCGAACAGCGGCAGCAGCGCACCGGCGTGGCGGGTGCTGCGGTCCAGGCTGGGGGCGTGCTCCTGCAGCCACTGGCGGCAGGAAAGCGGCAGCGCCGGGGCGGCGTCCTGGGTGTCGTGCATGCGTGCGGGCCTGGTGCGGCGTGTGGGCTTCGTTGGCCACAGACTGTGCCGGCGCACAACTGATCCGGTAAGACTCAGAAGTCCAGCCAAAAGACCGTATCAGATGCCCTGGCGCAGGCCTTTGTCCCGCAGCGGGGACCGGATCAGTACAGTCTTCAGCCATGCATCAAGCACCACATCAGCGGCGCGGCTCATGAAGCGCTACGAGCAATACGCGGACGAGATCGCCGAGCTCATACGCACGCAGGTGCTGCGTGCGGGCGACCGCCTGCCTTCCGTGCGCCAGGCCAGCGGCAGCCGCCACATCAGCCCCTCGACGGTGTTCGAGGCCTATTACCTCCTGGAGGCCCGGGGCCTCATCCAGGCCCGCCCCCGGTCGGGCTACTACGTCAACGCCCTGCGCGCGGCCGGCGGGGTGGAGCCCGCCACGGCGCCGCCGGCCGGGGAATCGACGCCCGTGGCCATCAGCGAGCTGGTCTTCGAGGTGCTGGGCTCCACGCGCCAGGCCGACGTGGTGCCGCTGGGCTCGGCCTTCCCCTCGCCGCGCCTGTTTCCGCTGGACAAGCTCGCGCGCTGCCTCTCGCCCGCCATGCGGCGGCTGGAGCCGCAGCGCATCGTGGAGGAGCTCACCAGCGGCAGCGAGCGGTTGCGCCGCCAGCTCGGCCTGCGCTATGTGTCCGCCGGCCTGGGCCTGGACACGCGCGAGATCGTCATCACCAACGGCGCCATGGAGGCGCTCAACCTCTGCTTGCAGGCCGTTACCCGGCCCGGCGACGTGGTGGCCGTGGAGTCGCCCACCTTCTACGCCGCGCTGCAGGCCCTGGAGCGGCTGCAGTTGCGCGCGGTGGAGGTGGCCACCCACCCGCGCCACGGCGTGGAGCTGGCGTCGCTGGCGCAGGTGCTGTCCCAGCACCCGGTGAAAGCCTGCTGGTTCATGCCCAATTTCCAGAACCCGCTGGGCAGCCTGATGCCGGAGGAGAACAAGCGCGCCCTGGTGGAGCTGCTTGCCCGCCACGAGGTGCCGCTGATCGAGGACGACGTCTACGCCGAGCTGTACTTCGGCCTGCGCCGCCCGCTGCCGTGCAAGAGCTTCGACCGCCAGGGGCTGGTGATGCACTGCAGCTCCTTCTCGAAGAATCTCGCCCCCGGCTACCGTGTCGGCTGGACCGCCGCCGGCCGCTTCGCCGAGCGGGTGCAGCGGCTGAAACTCATGACGACGCTGGGCAACGCCGTGGCGCCGCAGGAGGCGCTGTGCGACTACCTGCAGCAAGGCGGCTACGACCGCCACCTGCGCCAGTTGCGCCAGGCGCTGGCCGACAGCCAGGCCCGTGCGCTGCGCGGCATCGCCAAGCACTTCCCGGCGGGCACGCGCGTGACGCGCCCCGAGGGCGGCTACTTCCTGTGGGTGCAACTGCCGCAGGGCGTGGACGCGCTCACGCTGCACCGCCTGGCCCTGTCGCAAAACATCAGCCTCGCGCCCGGCCACCTCTTCTCGGCCGACCGGCGCTTTGCCAACTGCGTGCGCCTGAACTACGGCCAGGGCGGCGACGAGCGTTTCGACGACGCGCTGCGTACCCTGGGCCAGCTCGCCTGCGCGCAACTGGCGGCTTGATCCACGGCGTGAACCACCAAGTCCCCTTGCCGGAGCACCAGCCATGAAGTTTCCACTTTGGGCCAGCCTGATGGCGCTGGCCGCTTCGGCGCAGGCCGCCCAGGCGGCGCCTGTGCCCGACACCATGGCCCAGCGCCTGCAAGCCTGCACGGTGTGCCATGGCAAGGAGGGCAGGGCGACCAGCGAGGGCTACTTCCCCCGCATCGCCGGCAAACCGGCTGGTTACCTGTTCAACCAGCTCGTGAATTTTCGCGACGGCAGGCGCCACAACGCCACCATGGCCTACCTCGTGGAGCACCTGCCGGACGACTACCTGCGCGAGATCGCCGGCTACTTCGCCGGCCAGAACCTGCCCTACGCCGCGCCCCCGGTCCCCACCGCGCCGCCGCAGCAACTGGCGCTGGGCGCGGCGCTGGTGCGCGAAGGCGACCCGCGCCGGGGCATCCCCGCCTGCACGGCCTGCCACGGCGAGCGCATGACGGGCGTGGTGCCCGCGGTGCCGGGGCTCATTGGCCTGTCGCGCGACTACGTCACGGGCCAGCTCGGCGCCTGGCAGACCGGCCAGCGCCGCGCCGCCGAGCCCGACTGCATGTCCACCATCGCGCGCCGCCTCACGGCGCAGGACGTCAGCGCCGTGGCGGCCTGGCTGTCTGCGCAGCCCGCGCCCGTGGACGCGAAACCGGCGCAGCAGCCCGTGCACCTGCCGCTGCCCATCGACTGCGGGAGCGGCCTGCAATGAGCGCGCGTCTGTCGAAGTTGTTGCGCGGCGCCGCCGTGGCCGTGGTGGCGTTGGCGCTGCTGGCCGCGCTGGTCGCCTGGCTCAACGTGCGCGGCGAAGCGCCGCTGAACGCCACGGCCGGCGAGAGCGCGCCGGCCGACCCCGAAGCCATCGTCCGAGGCGCCTACCTGGCGCGCGCGGGCAACTGCATGTGCTGCCACACCGCGCGTGGCGGCGAGCCCTACGCGGGCGGCCGGCCGCTGGAAACGCCCTTCGGCACCGTGGTGGCGCCCAACCTCACGCCGGACCGCGACACGGGCCTGGGCGCCTGGACGGCCGGCGAGTTCTGGCGCGCCCTGCACAACGGCCGCTCGCGCGACGGGCGGCTGCTGTACCCGGCCTTCCCCTACCCCAACTACACGCTGGTCACGCGCGAGGACTCGGACGCGCTCTTCGCCTACCTGCAAACCCTCGCCCCCGTGGCGCGCCGCAACGACGCGCACGCGCTGCGCTTTCCCTACAAGCTGCAGGCCTCGCTGGCCGTGTGGCGGGCGCTGTACTTCCGGCCCGCGCGCTTCGAGCCGGACCCGGCGAAAACGGCGCAGTGGAACCGCGGCAGCTACCTCGTGCAGGGCCTGGGCCATTGCGTGGCCTGCCACGCGCCGCGCAACTGGATGGGGGCCACCGAAAGCGCGCAGGCCCTGGGCGGCGGCCTCATTCCCATGCAGAACTGGTACGCGCCCCCGCTGGCCCCTGGCCATGGCGAGGCCGGCGCGGCGCCGTGGAGCGTGGACGAGATCGCCCAACTGCTGGGCACGGGGTTCACCTTGCGGGGCGCCGCCATGGGGCCGATGGCGGAGGTCGTCTACGGCAGCACCCAGCACCTGAGCGACGCGGACCTGCGCGCCATGGCGGTCTATTTGCAATCGCTGCCCGCCGCACCGGACGCTGAGGCGCCCGCGGAGCGTGCGGGCGCGCAGACGTTGAAGCTGGGCGGCAAGCTCTATGGCGACCATTGCGCCGCCTGCCATGGCGACGCGGGCCAGGGCGCACCGGGCGCCTACCCGGCGCTGGCAGGCAACCGCGCGGCCACCATGGCCTCGCCCAACAACCTCGTAAAAGCCCTGCTGCACGGGGGTTTTCCGCCGGCCACGCAGGGCAACCCGAGGCCCTACGGCATGCCGCCGTTCAAGCAACTGCTGTCCGAGCGGGACATCGCGGCCGTGGCGACTTACGTGCGCCAGTCCTGGGGCAACCAGGGTTCAACGGTGTCGGAGCTGGACGTTTTGCGGGCCCGCTGACGCGGCGGGCAATAATCGGCCGTTGGTCCCAGTGACCGTATCGTTGAGAAAGAACACAGGATGCCTACCAAGAAGATCGTGGCCGGTAAGAAGGCCGCCGCTCCCAAGACCACGGCCAAGGCCGCTGCCAAGCCCGCCGGCAAGAGCCTGCTGAAGCAGCCCGCGCCCGTGCCGCGCAAGGCAGCGCCGGTGGCCAAGAAGGCCGCGCCGGTGGCCAAGCAAGCCGCCCCCAAGGCCGTGCAGCCCGTGGCCGCCACGACCTTCCGCCTGAAGGTGGAGCTGGCCAAGCTGGCCGACGGCGCCACGACCTTCAAGCAGCTCGCCCGCGCCGTGGGCAAGCTGGCGCAGACGCTGGCCAAGATGGATGAGGCCGGCGGCGTGAAGCTGGAGCAGCCCGTGGGCAACAAGGTAGCCCACCTCGCCACGCAGGACGCCAAGCTCGCCCGCCGTTTCGGCATGGAAGAAGGCCGTGCCCCGCGCGGCGCTGCCGCTCCCGTGGCCCAGAAGGCCGCCGCCAAGAAGGCTGCCGTGAAGGCCCCCGCCCCCGCGCCGGCCCCTGCCGAAAAAGCCCCGGCCAAGAAGGCTGCCGCCAAGAAGGCTGCTGCCAAGGCCGCCCCCGTGGTGGAAGCGGCTGCGCCCGCGCCGGCCCCCGTGGCCGCACCCGCGCCCGCGCCGGCCAAGAAGCCCGCCGCCCGCAAGGCCGCGCGCAAGAAGGCCGCTCCCGTGGCCGCTCAAGCCGCCGCCGACGTGCCGGCCGTACCGTCGGCACCGGCCGACGAAACGCCGGCCTCCTGATCCCGCGCGCATCCCGCGTGCGCCGCGGCGCGGCGGCGATCAGCCGCCCGCCGCCTGCTCCTGGCCGCTGCCCAGCCGCCCGCGCTTCATGCGCACGTCGGCGTTGAACACGGCGCGCAGCGCGTCCAGGATGGCCAGCTCCTGCGGCTCCAGCCGGCGCGGTTGCGTGTCCAGCACGCAGATCGTGCCTATGCGGTGACCGTCCGGCGACTTCAGCGGCGCGCCCGCGTAAAACCGGATGCGCGGCTCGCCGGTGACCAGCGGGTTGTCGGCAAAGCGCGGGTCCCTGGTTGCGTCCTCGACGATGAAGATCTCGTCGCTGGCGATCGCGTGCGCGCAGAAGGCGACGTCGCACGCCGTCTCGCTCACGTCCAGCCCAACGCGGGCCTTGAACCACTGGCGGTGCCCGTCCACCAGCGAAATCAGCGACATGGGCATGCGCAGCTCGCGCGCGGCGTATTCCACCAGCCAGTCAAAGCGCTTCTCGGCCGGCGTGTCCAGCAGCCGCATCGCGTGCAGCGCCTTCAGTCGCGCGTCCTCGTCAGGGACTTTGGGGGGGCGTTGCATGGGCGGCGGCGGGAAAATGTGGCGTCGGCTGCGGTGTTTACGAGGGCAGTGCCTAAGCGTTGGTCGTGAAGGTGTCCCGGTGCAGCCGCGTGCGGTTGCGCCTGAACTGCCTGGCGTATTGCAAGGCCTCGCTGGCGGCCTGGAGCAGCTCGTCGGCGGCGGCATCCAGCGCGGGGCAGACGGCATACACGCCTACGCTCACGCTCACGTGGCCCAACGGGCTGCCTTCGTGCGGCAGCCGCAGCGCTTCCACGCTCACCCTCAGCAACTCCGCCATGGCCATTCCGCCCGCCGCGTCGGTGTCGGGCAGCAGCATCGCGAATCCCTGCGCGTTCCAGCGCGCCACGAGGTCGCCCGGGCGGCGCTGCACGTTGCGTGCGGCCATGGCCAGGCGCTGCAGGCAGGCGTCGGCCTGCGCGGGGCCGTAGCGGTCGCGGTAGTCCTGGAAGTCGTCCACCTCGATCATCAGCAGCGCCAGCGGCAGGCCGCTGCGCTGCGAGCGGCCCATCTCGGAAGCGAGATTGCATTGCAGGTGGTGGCGATCGGCCAGGCCGGTGAGCAGGTCCACGGCCGCCACCTGCACCAGTTGCCGGCTCAGTCCGACCGCGTGCGCCTGGGCCTGGCGGCACTGCTCCTCCACCAGGCGCTGCGCGGTGAGGTCGGTGCGCAGCGCCAGCCAGCGCGCCGCATCGCCCGGCCCGCTGCGCAGCGGCACCAGCGTGGTTTCCAGCCAGCGCCGGCTGCCGTCGCGGGCCCTGCAGCGCACCTCGCCCTGCCACAGGCTTTGCGGGGGCAGGGCGGCCAGGGCCGCACCCAAGGCTCCCGGCTGCTGGTCCGCCTCCAGTTGGCCCAAGTCACGGCCCGCCAGTTCCTCGCTGCCGTACTGCGCCAGCCGGCTGAAGCGCTCGTTCACCCGCAGCAGCCGTCCCTTCGCGTCGGCCACGTCCACGGCCAGGTGGGCGTCCACGGCGCGCGCCAGGTCGTGCAGTTGCGCCAGCGCGCCCTGCAAATCGTCGGACAGCCGCCGCTGCGCCTCCATGGCGCGCAGCAGGCAGCCGCCAGCCGCCACGGCCAGCAGCAGCAGCGTGAGCGCGCCGCCGGCCTCCAGGCGCATGCGCACCAGCCATTCGAACAAGGCCAGCACCGCCAGGAGCGCCAGGCAGCCCAGGCCGGCGGCGCCATGGCCGCGCCGCGCCAGCCAGGGCGTTGGGCGGTAGGCAATGGTGGGTGCGATGTCCGGGGGCATGGGGCGGTGGGCGCCGCCGCTTGGGCGGCGTGGGCGTGGGGTCTTCAGCTTTAAGTCGGCTGACAAGGTGGGCCTGTGAAGCGCGGCACCTGCCTGCGACGTGAAAAAGTGGCGAGAACCGGCCGCGAGCGGGAAGGCACGGACGCGCCGCTCAAGCGCGCCAGTGCGCGCGGTACCCATGGCAACGCCTCAATGCCTCAATGCCGCCCGTGCCGGACCACGCGGACGGCGTAGCCCGCCACGAGCAAGATCAGGATGCCGGTGGTGATCGGGTTCATCCAGGCCGCGATGCGCTCGTACTGCTGCTCCAGCAGGAAGCCCGCCGCCGCCAGCAGGCTGCACCACAGCGCGGAGCCCAGCAGCGTCCACAGCGCAAAGCGCAGCGGCGGCAAGGCCGCCAGCCCGGCCGGCAGCGACACCACCGTGCGCACCGCGGGCACCAGCCGCCCAAGCACCAGCACCACCGGGCCGCGGCGGGCAAACCAGCGCTCGGCGCGGTCGATGTCGTCCGGCGTGACGGTCAGCCAGCGGCCATGGCGCTCGGCCAGGCGCTTGAGCCGCGTGCAACCGAGCCAGCGCCCGGCCAGGTACCAGGGCCAGGCGCCCAGGAGCGCGCCCAGCGCGCCCGCGGCCACGACGCCCGCCGTGCTCAGCTTGCCGCCGGCGGCCAGGAAGCCGGCAAACGGCATGATCAGTTCGGAAGGCAGGGGCGGGAACAGGTTCTCGGCCAGCATCAGCGCGGCAATGCCGAGGTAGCCGTGCTGCTCTATGAAGCCGATCACCCATTCAGCCATGTGACTCCTTCGCGGTGCAGCCACCAGGCAAGGAGCAGGCCCAGGGCCAGCCACAGCGCGACGATGGCCACCGCCCCCGCGCGGCTGCGCGGCTTGCCCCGCGACTCGCGCAGCCACTGCTCGGCCTGCGCGCGGCACTCGGCCAGCACCTGCGGCGGCAGCAGCCGCACGGTGAGCCAGATCAGCGCGGGCAGCAGGATCACGTCGTCCAAGTAGCCCAGCACCGGGATGAAGTCCGGGATCAGGTCTATGGGGCTGAGCGCATAGGCCACCACGAACATGCCCAGCGCCTTGGCGTACCAGGGCGTGAGCGGGTGGCGGCGGGCGAACCACAGCGTCATCGCGTCGCGCTTGATGCGCCGGGCCCAGGCGCGGCCAGCTTCCAACAGTCCCATAGATCAACGGCACGGCCGGCGCCGCCGGCCTTTCAACACGAAGAAGGGCGCGACTCTAGACGCCTTCTCGACCCAGCCCGCGCGGGGGTTCACTGCCGCTCGATCTTGGCGTCGGCCATCACCTGCGCCCAGCGCTTGATCTCCGAGGCCAGCAGCGATTGCAGCGCCTGCGGCGTGCCGCCTTGGGCGCGCACGCCCAGCTTTTGCAACTGCTGCTGCACCGCGGGCGTGGACAGGGCCTCGTTGGCGGCCTGGTTGAGCCGCGCGACGACGGCCGCCGGCGTGGCGGCCGGCACGGCCAGCGCGTTCCAGGACGCGACGCTGTAGCCGCGCACGCCCGCCTCCTGCACCGTGGGCACGTCGGCCAGCGTCGGAAAGCGCTGGTCGGACGTGACGGCCAGGGTGCGCAGCGTGCCGCCGCTCACCTGCGACAGGAAGGGGCCCAGGATCTCGAAGCCCACGTCGATCTCGCCGCCGCGCAGCGCGCTGAGCACGGCCGCCGACGACTTGTAGGGCACGATGACCGCGTCCATGCCCGCGCTGGTCTTGAACAGCTCGGCCGCCAGGTGCTGCGTGGAGCCTATGGAGATGGTGCCTATCGTGAGCTTGCCGGGGTTGGCCTTGGCGTAGGCGATGACCTCGGCCAAGCGCTTGAAGCGCGAGCCTGCGTCCACGAAGGCGGCCAGGTCGAAGAAGCCCAGCGTGCCCACGGGCGCGAGGTCGCGCGTGACGTTGAAGGGCAGCTTCCTGAACAGCCCCTCGCTGACGGCGTTGGAGTTGCTCATCAGGAGCACCGTGTAGCCGTCCGGCGCGGCCTTGGCCACGGCCTGCGTGCCCACGATGCTGCCGGCGCTTGGGCGGTTGTCTATCACCAGGGTCTGGCCCAGCGACTTGGACATCGCCTGCGCCACCGTGCGCGCCGTGATGTCGGCAATGCCGCCGGGGGCGAAGGGGACGATCAGCGTGATGGGTTTCGTGGGCCAGGCCGCCTGCGCGCGCGCAAGGCCCGCGGCCGGCAAGGCCAGCGCGGTGGCCAGCAGGCGGCGGCGCCGGATTCGGGAAGCGGAGGAATGCGTGCCGTTCATGCATGTGCTCCCTATCAATCGACGTACCAGGCCCACTCGATGGCCGCGACCTGCCCCTGGCGCAGGATGAAGCGCAGCACGTCGCCGTCCGGCCTGTCCCATCCCAGGCGGTAGGCCAGCGCGGCGGGGTCGCGCACGGTGGGCGGACCCAGGCGCGCGAGCACTTGGGCGGCGCTGCTGCCGACTTGCAGGTCTTGGGGCAGGCGCGGGTGCTTCACCGTGAGCTGCACGCTGGCCGGCAGCAGCTTGGGCGGCTGGGTGCCGTTGGCGACGTAGACGGTCACGACCCAGCCGGGGCAGTGCGTCTCTATGACCTCGTCGGTCACCTTGGGGTCGTGCAAATTGGGCTGTGGCCGGGTGTCTATGTGGTCGGGGTTCTCGCAAGGCCGTTCGGCAATCTTGCGGCCCACGTCCTCCAGCGACTCCAAAGGCATGGGCGGCACGGGCTTGGAGGCGCAGCCTGCCGCCAGCGTTGCTGCCAGCAGCAGGGAAAGCGCGCCGAAGCGCCCGGCGCCTGGGCGCGAAGGTGTCGCGCGGGCCGATGAGACGAAGGGAAGTCGGACGTCGGAGCGGTAAGGCATGCGCGGGAGGATAAGCGGCGGCTTTGGCGTGCCTGGCGGGCGGCTCAACGCTTTTTTTGCAAAAAGCCTCGCCCGCCTGCAATGGCTATGTATACTCGCGCCCCTCGCAGACACACCAGGGTTGGCGTTCAAATTCAGGACGCGGCTTTGATGTTGTCTCCAAAACCAGGTGGAATTGGTTTTTCCGTGCCTTGCGGCAGACAGGAAAAATCCGTCCATAAAGGGTCCTTGAGGGATCCAACGGGTTTTGGCGGTGGTATGTGCATGTTTGCGCAAACTCCGCAGGCGAGCCGCCCGGTGGATTTGTCGGGTGGGCTGCAAAAGGTGTTTTAAATACCCAAGCAGTTGACAAGGGTTTGCCCTT
>NZ_JAXOJX010000068.1:0-34626 GCF_034427735.1 Azohydromonas lata | reverse complement strand
GGCGGCACGGCTTGCGTCACGGGCGCCGGACTGACGGGTGCGGGTGCGGGTGCGGGGGCAGGTCCGGGTGCGGGCACAGGGACGGAAGGCGGGCTGATGGGGGCCGGCGCGGCCGCCAACGGCACCGCCGCCTCGCGCTGCGGCTCCCCCGGCCACAGCCACCACGCCAGCGCGGCCCCCACAACCACCGTCCCGCCCGCCAGCGCCCAGGGCAGCATGCGGCGCGGTTCGGAAGCGGGCTCGGCGGCCACCGGCAGCACCGGCGTGTTGAGCCCCGGCGTGGCGCCGCGGTTGCGCTCGGCTTCGGCGCGTTGCAGCGCCTTGAGGATGTAGGACATCAGGGAGCCTTGAGCAGCCGCGGCTCGTCAAGGCCTGCGGCGCGGTTGAGCAGCATGAAGGTCGCCGGGCCCGCCACCCCGTCGGCCTTGAGCCCGGCGGCGAACTGGAAGGCTTTCAGATCGGCCAGCAGCGCGCCCTCCAGGCGGCGCGGCGGCGTGGACGGGACGCGCTGCCCCTGCGCACGCGCCAGCAAGCCCGCCAGGGCCGCCACGGGCGCTCCGCTGTCGCCAGGGCCCAGCGCGCGTTCGTAGCCCTCAGGCGCGCGCCAGAAGCTGGCCCAATCGCCCTGCCACAGGGGCGCCAGCGCGGCCAGCGGCACGCTCATCTCGCGCCCGTGCGCGCGCAGCGTGGCCGTGCGCGCGTCCAGCGCCACCAACAGCGCCCAAGTGGGCCGGCCCTGCGCATCACGCAGCGCCAGCAGGCCCGGCCGGTCGAACTGGCGCAACTGCGTCAGCGACAAGCCCGTGCCGCGCCAGCAGCCGGCGCGCGGCCCGGCGGTTGAACAGGCATCGGCCTGCTCCACCGGCCATTTCCACAGCGCCGCCAGCTCGCGCCAGGCGGCGTTTTCGGACGGCAATCCGGCCAGCGGCAGCGGCGCGGGGGTGGCTGCCGCCACCGCCTGCGCGGCGGACGCAGGCGAGGCCGGGCCATCGGCCACGGCGGGGGCCTTAGCGACAGCCGCCGACGCCGCAGCCAGGGCCGCGCCGGAAGCGGACGAGGCGGCCGAGGCCACCACGCCGGACGCGGCAGCGGCGGCATCGGTAGCCGCCCCGCCCGCCCCTTCGCCACGTCCAAACAGCCCGCTCCACGCCATGGCCCCCACCGCCACCAGGCCCGCCAGCGCCGTGGCAACAGCCAGGCCCTGCCGCCGCGGAGGAGGCAGATTGAAAACCTCGGCGGCGGCCTGGCGGACGGTGGCCGCGTCCACCTGGTGCCGGCCCTGCGCATAGGCGCCGAGCAGCGCGCGGTCGCACAGCAAGTTGATGCGCCGCGGCACGCCCTGCGTGAGCGCGTGGATGCGGCGCAGCGCGGCGGCGTCGAAGGGCGGCGCTCCGGTGAGGCCGGCCACGGCCAGGCGGTGCTCCACGTACTGGCGCGTCTCGGTTTCGGACAGGGCCTGCAGGTGGTAGCGGGCGATCACGCGCTGCGCGAGCTGCTCCATGCCGGCCAGGGTGCGCTGCAGCTCCGGCTGGCCCACCAGCACGATCTGCAGCAGCTTGCGCTCGCTGGTCTCTAGGTTGGTGAGCAGCCGCAGCTGCTCCAGCAGGTCGGGGTTGAGGTTCTGCGCCTCGTCGATGATCAGCAGGCACTGGCGCCCGGCCGCGTGCTCACGCAGCAGGAAGGCGTTGAGCGCGTCCACCAGCGGTTTCACCGTGGTGGCCGGGATGGCGCCCAGGCCGAAGTCCTCGCACACCGTCTGCAGCAGCTCCACGGCCGTCAGCCGCGGGTTGAAGACGTAGGCCGCCAAGCAGTCCGGCGGCAGTTGCTGCAGGAAGGCGCGGCAGACCGTGGTCTTGCCCGCCCCGATTTCTCCGGTGAGCAATACAAAGCCGCCGCCGCCGCGCACGCCGTAGAGCAGGTGCGCCAGGGCTTCGCGGTGGCGCTCGCTCATGAAGAGGCAGCGCGGGTCCGGGGCGATGGAAAAGGGCTCGCTGCGCAGCCCAAAGTGGCCGACGTACATGGGCAGCGATGCTAACGACGCGGCGCGGGCCGCTTGCAACACGGAGAAGGCGCGAGGGGACGCGCCGGCAAGGCGTCAGCGCCGGCCGCGCGCGGCGTGCTCGGCAAAGGCGATCTCGGTGGCCAGTTGCAGCCGGCGCTCGGCGCTCAGCGCCTCCAGCTCCGACAGGCTCATGTGGCGGCGGCGGCGCAGCAGCCCGGCCATGAGGCGGCGCAGCTCGCGCTCGGAGAGGTCGGCCTCGTCGGCGCCGTCCTCCAGCGACAGCACGCCGCTGATGCAGGTGATGGCCACGGCGACTTCCTCGTCGCTGTAGTCCTCGTCGTACTCGTCGTCGGCGCCGTTGCCGGCGTTGCTGCTGCCGCCAGCGTTGTTGCCGGCGTTGCCACCATTACCGGCGCCGGGCCGGTCGCTGCCGCAGTCGTCCTCGTCGCCCCAGGCGTCGGCGTCACGGCTGCGCTCCTTGGGCGCGGGCTCTTCGCGGCGCAGCGTGCGCGAGGGCAGCTCCAGGCGGCGGCCCATTTCCATATCGAGCAGGTGGCGCACTTGGCTGGCGGTCACGCCGGACGCCTCCAGGGCCAGCCCCAGGCGGGCCCAATGTTCGAGCTGCTGAGCCACGGTGCGGCTCATCAACTCGGCTTCGCGCTGCGCAAGCGCGAGGAGCGAGTCTGGGATGCGTATCGTCTGCGACATGCTGAGTGGCCGGTTCTTTGCAAAGGGCGGCAATCTACCACCGTAGGCTTGCACCCAGGATGCAGAAGCACCCTGCCCCGCGCGGGCCGCAAGTCTTGCACGCGCCAGGCGTGGCCTGCGTCACGACTGCGGCGCGCACACCGTCAGCACCCTGTCAGCTCCGTGGCCGCGCCACCGCCGTGGGCAGCCGCCACAGCCACAGCGCCACGCCGGCGCAGCACAGCGCGGGCATCCAGCGCCAGGGCGAAGGCAGCCACCACGCGGCCAGTGCGCTGCTGACGGCCATCATCACGCTGGCGATCTGCTTGGCCCGCAGCGGCACGGCCCGCTGCTCGCGCCACTGGCGCACGGGCGGGCCGAAGAGGGGATGCTCCAGCAGCCAGCGCTCGCAGCGCTCGCTGCCGCGCGAGAAGCAAAACGCGGCCAGCAACACGAACGGCACCGTGGGCAGCAGCGGCAGGAAGGCGCCCACCACGCCCAGCGCCAGGCTCAGGCCGCCCGCCACCATCCACAGCCAGCGCAGCGGGCGCCGCAGCGGCGGCGGTGGAGCCGGTTTCGTGATTTCCGTCGTCATGCGCCGATCGTAACGGGGCCGCGCCCTTGAGCTGGCTCAAGGGCAGCGGCCCGCCACGGGTCACAATCGCGCCCCATGCCGACCCTGATCTGGTCCGATGCGCTGGCTTTGCAGCAGCCGCAAATGGACGTCACGCACCAAGAATTCGTGGACCTGCTCGCCGCGGCCGAAGCCGCGCTGGACGACGCACCGGCCACGCTGCTGCAGCGCTTCCAGGAACTGCTGGACCACACCGTCGAGCACTTTGCCCAGGAAGACCGCTGGATGGCCGCCACCGGCTTCTCCACCGAGAACTGCCACACCTTCCAGCACGCCGCCGTGCTGCAGGTGATGCGCAACGTGGTGGCGCTGGCGCAGGTGGAAGGCGACTTCGGCCCGCTCAAGCAGGCCGTGGCCGAGCTGGCGCAGTGGTTCCCCACCCACGCCTCCACCATGGACGCGGGCCTGGCCTTCCACATGGAGCAAGTCGGCTTCGACCCCGCCACCGGCCTGGCCCGCGAGCCCGTGGCCGAGGGCACCATGACCGGCTGCGGCAGCACCACCTGCAACGACTGACCAACGGCGCGCCGGCCGCAGCGGCCGGCAGCGCGCCGCCCTGCCTGACCCTCCCGCGCGACCGCTCGCGCCGCGCGGCTTCGCGAGCGCGGGCCGCGCGAGGGCACTGCTAGAGTGCCGGCCACCATGCCGGAGCTGCGTTTTCCCTCCATAGACGGCCTGCGTGCCTTCGAGGCCGCGGCACGCTTGGGCACGTTCGAAAAAGCCGCCGAGGAGCTGGCCGTGACCGCCAGCGCCGTGGGCAAGCGCATCGCCACGGTGGAGGATTTGCTCGGGACACCGCTCTTCCAGCGCGGGCCGCGCCTGACGCTCACGCCCGCGGGCAAGGAATACCTCTCGCACGTGCGCGCCGCGCTTGGGCTGCTGGCCGCCGCGCCCCAGCACCGCGTGGCACGGCGGCGCGTGCAGCGGCTGCGCGTGAGCGCGCCGCCCACCTTCGCGCGGCAAATCCTGGTGCCTGAGCTGCCGGACTTCACCGCCACCCACCCGCTGGTGGAGCTGGAGGTGGTGCTCTCCATTCCCTTCCTGGACGCCGAGGGCGCCGAGGCCGACGTGCTGGTGCGCCATGGCGACGCGGCCGCCGTGGGCGGCACCGAGCTGATGCGCGACGTGGTGCTGCCCGTGGCCGCGCCGTCGCTGCTGGCGCGGCTGCCGCCGCTGGCCAGCCCCGCCGACCTGGCCCACGCGCCGCTGCTGCGCACGCCGCTGGAGCCCTGGGCGCCGTGGTTCGCCGCGGCCGGCCTGCCCTGGGCCGAGCCGGACGAGGGCCCGCGCCTGCTGGACTTGGGCCTGACGCTGGAGGCCGCGTTGGGCGGCCAGGGCGTGGCGCTGGCGCGGCCGTCCCTGGCGCGCGCCTGGCTGGAGAGCGGCGCGCTGGTGGCGCCCTTCGCCATCACCGCCCTGCCCGCGCACCAGTACCTCGTGCTGGCGCACGCCGGCAGCGGCGCGGCGCCGCAGTTCGCGCAGTGGCTGCGCCGGCGCTGCGAGGCCATCGCGCGCCAGGCCACGGCG
Source organism: Azohydromonas lata (assembly GCF_034427735.1). Lineage (NCBI taxonomy): Bacteria > Pseudomonadati > Pseudomonadota > Betaproteobacteria > Burkholderiales > Sphaerotilaceae > Azohydromonas > Azohydromonas lata. The sequence goes on along the minus strand of NZ_JAXOJX010000068.1, from coordinate 29,776 downwards.
CTGCTGGCCGTGCGCCGCGCCGCCTGAGCCCGCACCGGCCCAAACCAAGCGGGTCAAGGCGGCGCAGCTTTCCGCTGCCGCCTGAACATTTGTCCGGCCGTGGCGCGCGCGGCGCCGATACGATCCGCCCCCATTGCAGAACACCCCCGGGGACAAGACAGACCATGAGCAGCGTGATCACCAACGTCGAAGACCTTCGCGTGCTGGCCAAGCGCCGCGTGCCGCGCATGTTCTACGACTACGCCGACAGCGGGTCCTGGACCGAAGGCACCTACCGCGCCAACGAGAGCGACTTCCAGAAGATCAAGCTGCGCCAGCGCGTGGCGGTGAACATGGAAGGCCGCTCCATACGCGCCAACATGGTGGGCCACGACGTGGCCATGCCCGTGGCCATCGCGCCCACGGGCCTCACCGGCATGCAGCACGCCGACGGCGAGATCCTCGCGGCCAAGGCGGCCGAGAAGTTCGGCATCCCCTTCACGCTCTCGACCATGAGCATCTGCTCCATCGAGGACGTGGCGGCACACACCACCAAGCCGTTCTGGTTCCAGCTCTACGTGATGCGCGACCGCGGCTTCATCGAGCGCCTGATCGACCGCGCCAAGGCCGCCAACTGCTCGGCGCTGATGCTCACGCTGGACCTGCAAATCCTCGGCCAGCGTCACAAGGATCTGAAAAACGGCCTGTCCGCGCCTCCCAAGCCCACCATCGCCAACCTGATCAACCTGGCGACCAAGCCGCGCTGGTGCATGGGCATGCTGGGCACGCCGCGGCGCAGCTTCGGCAACATCGTCGGCCACGCTTCCGGGGTGGGCGACCTGTCGTCCCTGAGCTCCTGGACGGCCGAGCAGTTCGACCCCAACCTGAACTGGGGCGACGTGGAGTGGATCAAGAAGCGCTGGGGCGGCAAGCTGATCCTCAAGGGGATCATGGACGAGGAGGACGCGCGCCTGGCCGCCAACTCCGGCGCCGACGCCCTCATCGTCAGCAACCACGGTGGCCGCCAGTTGGACGGCGCGCCCAGCTCGATCGAAGCCCTGCCCGCCATCGTGGAGGCCGTGGGCAAGCAGATCGAGGTCTGGATGGACGGCGGCGTGCGCAGCGGGCAGGACGTGTTCAAGGCCTGGGCGCTGGGGGCGCGCGGCACGCTCATCGGCCGCGCCTTCCTCTACGGCCTGGGCGCCATGGGCGAGGCGGGCGTGACGCGCTGCCTGGAGGTCATTGCCAAGGAGCTGGACCTGACCATGGCCTTCTGCGGCCACCGCAACCTGAGCGGCGTGGACACGCGCGTGCTGCTGCCGGGGACCTTCCCCAAGCCCTGAGGCTGGCCCCTCAGCCCACGCCGGGCGGCTGCGGCGCCGCCTGCGATTCCTGGTGCAGCTGCTGCGGGTCCACCTGGTAGCGCAACTGCATGCAGGCACGCACCACGCGTGCCACCTGCCCCTCGTCCACGCTTTGCGAGTAGCGGCACTTGAGCGGCCGCGCCAGCGGGTGCTCGGCCGCCTCGTCGCCGGGGCCGTGCGGGGGGAGCATGGCGCTGAGCACCCGCGCGGCCTGCAGTTGCGCGTGCGTCTTGTGGGTGCTGATGGACAGGATCTGCGCCGCGCCGTCCAGGTAGGCCAGGTTGCCCCACTTCACGCTGGGGATGAGCTGCGGCGCCGCATCCAGCACCGCGCCATGCAGCGCGCGCACGGTGGCCTGCTGGTGCGGCGGCAGCATGTCGAACCAGTTGTCCACCAGCGCGGCGGAGTTGGAGAGTCGTCGCATGGGTTGAGCCTTCAGGAGCCGGCGGTTTCGAAGGTGTTGCACTGGGCAGGCTGGCCCGTCTGCAGGCCGCGCTTGAACCACATCACGCGCTGCGCGCTGCTGCCGTGCGTAAAACTTTCGGGCACCACGGTGCCGCGGCTGCGGCGCTGCAGCGTGTCGTCACCGATTTGCGACGCGGCGTTGAGCGCCTCCTCGATGTCGCCCGCCTCCAGCCAGTTCTTGCCCTTCTGCGAGTGGTGCGCCCACACGCCGGCAAAACAGTCGGCCTGCAATTCCAGCCGCACGGACAGCGCGTTGGCCTGGGCCTGCCCCAAGCGCTGGCGCTGCGCGTCCACGCGCTGCGTGAGGCCCAGCTCGGTCTGCACGTGGTGGCCCACCTCGTGCGCGATCACGTAGGCCTGCGCGAAGTCGCCCGGCGCGCCCAGGCGCTGCGAGAGCACGTCAAAGAAGCTCAGGTCGATGTAGACCTTGCGGTCGGCCGGGCAGTAGAAGGGCCCGGCCGCAGCCTCGCCCTGGCCGCAGGCGGTCTGCGTGCGGCCGCGGAACAGCACCATGCGCGGCGGCTCGTAGCGGCGCTGGGAGCGGCCCATGATGGCGCCCCACACGTCCTCGGTATCAGCCAGCACCACGGAGGCAAAGCGCGCGCGCTCGTCCGTCGGGTGCGAGGGCACCACCTCGCGCTGCGCCTGTGGCGCCGGGCCGCCGCCGTCCATGAGGCCCAGCAGCGCCAGCGGGTTGATGCCGAAGATCCAGCCCGCGATGAGCGCCACCACGACGCCGCCCAGGCTCAGGCCGCGCCCGCCTATGGGCAGGCCACCAAAACCGCCGCCCGTGCCGCCGCCGGAATCGCTGCGTACATCCTCGACGTTGTCGCTCTCGCGCTGCCCCTGCCACCTCATGCGCGCCCCCTGGCTGAGACTGAAATACCAGGGCGGCGCGGGCCGCCCTGCTTGTGTGCTGCGGGTGCAGCAATCGGCATGCGCGCGGCCGTCATGGGCTCATGCGGCGGCGCGCCGTGGACATCCAGCGGCGTGAACATGGTCCTCGCAAGGTCAACAGGGGAAGGAAAGGCGCACCGCGCGGCGCGCCGGGGAAGTCAGCCCAGGGGCCAGTCAGGTCTTGGGCAGCGTCACGCCGCGCTGGCCCTGGTACTTGCCACCGCGGTCGCGGTAGCTGGTCTCGCAGACCTCGTCGCTTTCGAAGAACAGCACCTGCGCGCAGCCCTCGCCCGCGTAAATTTTGGCCGGCAGCGGCGTGGTGTTGGAAAACTCCAGCGTCACGTAGCCCTCCCATTCCGGCTCGAAGGGCGTGACGTTGACGATGATCCCGCAACGCGCATACGTGCTCTTGCCCAGGCAGATGGTCAGCACGTTGCGCGGGATGCGGAAGTACTCCATGGTCCGCGCCAGCGCGAAGCTGTTGGGCGGGATGATGCAGACGTCGCCCTCGAAGTCCACGAAGCTCTTCTCGTCGAAGTTCTTCGGGTCCACCACCGTGGAGTGCACGTTGGTGAAGATCTTGAATTCGCGCGCGCAACGGATGTCGTAGCCGTAGCTGCTCGTGCCATAGCTCACGATCTTGTGGCCGTCGGCGGACTGGCGCACTTGGCCGGGCTCAAACGGCTCAATCATGCCGTGCTCCTGCGCCATGCGCCGAATCCACTTGTCGCTCTTGATGCTCATGTCTTTTTTTCCGGTGAACGGTCTGGCCGAGATTTTGACAGCGCCGCGTCAGCCGTCCGCCGCATCCGGTGGCTTGGACCCTGTAGGAACCCACCGACAAGCTGACGGGCCTCAATCCGGTGCGCCGCGGGACCCGGCCTTGCCTCACGAAAGCCATCAACGGTTTTCGGGTTTGCACATGCCAACGATGAGCCATGCCTACAAGGCCCCGCCCCTGGCCCTCATGGGGCTGGAGCCCATGCGCGCGATGCTGGAGTACGTCAGCGCCGGTTTCATGGACCGCAGCCGGCTGCCCACGGGCGACGGCCACCCGGTGGTGCTGTTCCCGGGCCTGGGCGCCGACGCGCTGGCTATGGAGCCGCTGCGCCGCTGCTGCAGCGACCTGGGCTACGAGGCCTGCGACTGGGGCCGCGGCTGCAACACCGGCCCGCGCGGCGACATGGAGGGCTGGCTGGACCTGCTCACCGAGGGCGTGGCCGCCACGGTGGCGCAACGGGGCCGGCGCGTCAGCCTCATCGGCTGGAGCTTGGGCGGCATCTACGCACGCGAGATCGCGCGGCGCCGCCCCGAGCTCGTCCGCCAGGTGATCACGCTGGGCACGCCCTTCGCGGGCCGCTGCGAGCACACCAACGTCGGCGTGCTGCTGCAGATGCTCAGTGGCCGCATGCCGGCCCTGGACGCCGCGCTGCTGGCCCGCCTGGCCCTGACACCGCCCGTGCCCACGACGTCCATTTACAGCCGCAGCGACGGTGTGGTGGCCTGGCAGGCCTGCTGCGAGGCCCCCGGGCCGAACGCGGAAAACGTGGAGGTACAGGCCAGCCACGTGGGCCTGGTGTGGCATCCGCAGGTCTGGGCCGTGGTGGCCGACCGGCTGGCGCAACCCGAGGACGGCTGGCAGCCCTACGCCCAGGCGAAGCAGCCAAGCTGACCCGGCCGCCCGCTCAACCAGGCCTCCAGCCGGCCGCCGGGCCCTCAGCCTTCCCTGACCCGCCGCTAGTCGGGCTTTTTCAGCCCGCCTCGCAGGCCAGCACGCGGCGCAGCTTGCCGCTGCGGCTGCGCACCATGGGCAGCGTGGTTTCGTCCAGCAGCTTGATGGGCGCCAGGCCCTGGGCCTCGCCGAACTGCTGGAGCGCCTGGCGGCAGCGGCGCAGCGCGTCGGCGGCCTCGTGCGTGGGCTGGCCCAGGCGCAGCGCCAGGGTGCGGCCGTCGCACTGGCGAAGCTGGAAGTCGTAGACGCGGGCGTGCTCCTCCATCACCGTGGACAGCGCCAGCGGCAGCAGCAGCACGGTGCCGCCGGTGCGGGCGTCCATGCGCAGCAGGTCGTCGCCGCGGCCGTCGATGTGGATCACGGGCAGCGCGCTGCCGCAGGCACAGGGGTGCGGGCTGAAGGTGATCTGGTCTTCCAGCTCGTAGCGGATGAGCGGCTGCACCTTGTTGGCCAGGTTGGTCAGCAGCACGCGGGTGGATTGCTGGCCCGGCGGCACGGGCCGGTAGTCGTCGTCCACGGGCTCCAGAATCACCCAGTCGCTGTTGAGGTGCATGGCGCCGTGCTCGCACTCCCAGCCCATGGCCAGGAACTCCGAGGCGCCGTAGCTGTTGCGCATGCGGCAGTCGAACACCTGCTGCACGTGGCGGCGCAGCGCGGGCTCCAGGGTCTCGCCGCCGGTCCAGATCTCGCGCGGGGCGATGCGCAGCGCGCCGGTCTGCGCCTGCTCGGCCAGCAGCGCCGCGGCGGTGGGATAGGTGGCGATGATGCTGGGCCGCCATTCGTTGAGCGCGCGCACCAGCGTGTCCACCGGCTGCAGGATGGAGAAGACCTGCAGGTTGGGCGTCATCCAGGGGTGGCGCTGGCGCAGCCGCTGCACGCTCACGCAGGAGGCGAAGTGGCCGTCCGTGGCGCCGACGAAGGCGATGCGCTCGCCCAAGCCCAGCGGCATGGGCCAGGTCCAGGAGGGCGAGGCGTTGCCGTAGCGCAGCGACTCCAGCGAGTCGTACACGGCCATGGCGGAGGCGTCCTGCAAAAAGATGCCGGGCTCGCCGCTGGTGCCCGAGCTTTCCCAGATGGTGTAGCGGCCCATGAAGGGCTGGGCCATGCGGCCGGCGTCGTGGACGAAGGCGTCCACGTCGGCGCGGCGCACCTGGCGGTCGCAGACCCAGTCGTTGAAGTGGCGCATCAGCTCGCGGCGGCGCTGGACGGGCAGCGCCGTGAGCGGCAGCCGCGCCGCGTCGGCGGGCAACTGGCTGGCGTACCAGGGGGAATGCGCTTGGGCCGAACGCAGCAGCTCGGCCAGGTGCTGGCGCTGGCGCTGCGCCAGCATGGCGGCATCGGCGCGCGAGCCGCTGACCACGTCCCAGGCGGTGGCGCCGGCGCGCAGCAGGTCGAACATCGGCGCGCCGCCACCCATTGCGGAATCAGCCACCGGCGGCCTCCAGGTCGTCTTGCAAGTCGTCTCCTTCAACAGCTTCGGGTTCGGCGTGGCGGACGATGGTCACGGGCAGCGTGCCGTCGTGCAGCACGGTGCGCGAGACCGAGCCCAGCGTGGCGGCGAAGCCGCCTACGCCGCGCGCGCTCATCACGATGGCCTCGCACTGCTGCTCCTCGGCCAGGTCCAGCAGCGTGTGCGCCGCGTCGCCATGGCCCACCACCACCTCGTACTCCACGCCCGCGTTCTGCAGCAGCGCTTGCGCCGGCTCCAGCGCGTGGGCGGCGGCGCCCTCGGCCATGCGGCGCAGGGCCTCGGCGTCGTGCACCGTCATCATTTCGTAGAGGGTCGTGGGCTCCTGCACGTTGGCCAGCACGAAGCTGGCACGCAGACCTTCACGCGCCAGGCGCAGCGCGTGCTGCACGGCGTCCAATGCCAGGGCCGAGCCGTCCACGGGCAGCAGGATTTTCATCGACCGTCTCCTTTCCTTCGTTGTCGGCGGGCCGGCCGCGCCTTGGCACGCACGGCCCCCAGGTCACTTTAGACCCGAAGCGCCAAGCCCTCAAAGCCGGGGGCGTTGATCTGGCTCAAGCGCCACGGCAGTGGCGACCGGGCACGCTGGCCAAGGGAACCTTCACGCCCGCCGACCCAACATAAAAACCCATGAGTATCCGCAACCTGGACTTTCTGTTCGAGCCGGCCTCGGTGGCCGTGATCGGTGCGTCCGACCGGCCGCGCAGCGTCGGCGCCACGGTGTGGCGCAACCTGCGCGCCGGCCGCTTCGAGGGGCCGGTGTACGCCGTGAACCTGCGCCGGCGCGAGCTCGACGGCCAGCGCGCGGTGGCGCACGTGGCCGAGCTGCCGCAGCCGCCGGACCTGGCCGTCATCTGCACGCCGCCGGCCACCGTGCCCAAGCTGATCAGCGAGCTCGGCCGCGCGGGCACGCGCGCCGCAGTGGTGATGACGGCCGGGCTCAGCGCGGCGCAGCGTCAGGACATGCTGGACGCCGCGCGGCCCTACCTCATGCGCATCCTGGGGCCCAACTGCATTGGACTGCTGACGCCGCGGCTGGGCCTGAACGCCAGCTTCGCGCACGTGGACGCGCTGCCTGGCGAGCTGGCGCTGGTGTCGCAGTCCGGCGCGCTGATGACGGCCATGCTGGACTGGTCGCGGGCCAACGGCATCGGCTTCTCGCACTTCGTCTCGCTGGGCGAAGGCGCGGACGTGGACTTCGGCGACATGCTGGACTTCCTGGCCAGCGACCCCCACACGCGCGCCATCCTGCTCTACATCGAATCGGTGAGCGCGCCGCGCAAGTTCATGTCCGCCGCGCGCGCGGCGGCGCGCAACAAGCCGGTGATCGTGGTGAAAGCCGGGCGCTCCAGCGCGGGGCAGGCGGCCGCGGCCTCGCACACGGGGGCGCTCGCGGGCTCGGACCTGGTGTTCGACGCGGCCATCGCCCGCGCCGGCATGCTGCGGGTGAGCACGCTGCAGGAGCTGTTCATCGCCGCGGAGACGCTCTCGCGCTTTCGCGGGCGGCGCGGCGAGGAGCTCGTCATCGTCACCAACGGCGGCGGCGCCGGCGTGATGGCGGCCGACGCCGCGGCTGACGCGGGCGTCAAGCTCTGCACCCTGGCCGGCCAGACGATGGCGCGGCTCGATGAACACCTGCCCGCCAACTGGTCGCACGGCAACCCGGTGGACCTGATCGGCGACGCGCCCGTGGAGCGCTACGTGGCCACGCTGGAGGCGCTGGCCGCGGACCCGGCTCAGCCGGCGGTGCTGTTCATACACGCGCCCACGGCCATCGTCCCCAGCGCCGAGATCGCGCACGCGCTGGTGCCGCTGCTCAAGCGCATGCCGCCGCGGCTGCTGAGCTGCTGGATGGGCCAAGCGGGCGTGGCCGAGGCGCGCCAGGCCTTCCACGACGCGGGGCTGCCCAGCTTCGACACGCCGGAGCAGGCCGTGCGTGCCTTCGCGCTGGGCGTGGACTACGCGCGCAACCAGGCGCAGCTCATGGAAGCGCCCACCACGCTGTGCCCGCTGCCGGCCGTGGACACGGCGCGTGCCCGCGCCCTGGTGCGCCAAGCGCTGGCCGCCGGGCGCGAGATGCTGACGGAGCCCGAGGCCAAGGCGGTGCTGACGGCCTGCGGCATTCCGGTGGCGGCCACGACCAGCACGGCGCCGGACCCGGAGGCGGCGGCCGAGGCGGCGCAGCGCATCGGCTTCCCGGTGGTCCTGAAAATCCTGTCGCTGCAGATCTCGCACAAGTCCGACGTGGGCGGCGTGGTGCTCAACCTGGACACGGCCGAGGAGGTGCGCGAGGCCGCCGCCGCCATGCTGCTGCGCGTGCGCACGCGGCGGCCGGACGCGACCCTCCTGGGCTTTTCGGTGCAGCAGATGGTCAAGCTCTCGCACGGGCGCGAGCTGATCGTGGGCACCACGATAGACCCGATGTTCGGCCCGGTGGTGCTGTTCGGCCACGGCGGCACGGCGGTGGAGGTGCTGGCCGACCGCGCCGTGGGCCTGCCCCCACTCAACGAGCCGCTGGCGCGCTCGCTGGTTGGGCGCACGCGGGTGTCAAAACTCCTGGGCGCCTGGCGCGACACCTCGGCCGTGGACCACCAGGCGCTCTACGGCGTGCTGGTGACGGTGTCGCAACTGCTGGCCGACGTGCCGGAGATCGCGGAGCTGGACATCAACCCGCTCATCGCCAGCCCGGCGGGCGTGGTGGCGCTGGATGCGCGCATTCGCGCCAGCGCCGCCTGCCCGGCCGGCGAGGCCAACTTCGCCATCCGCCCCTACCCGTCGCAACTGGTGGAAACGGTGGCCTGGCAAGGCAAGGAGATCACGCTGCGGCCGATCCGGCCGGAGGACGAGGCGCAGCACCTGGCCTTTCTCTCGCGCGTGTCCGCGGAGGACATCCGCATGCGCGTGTTCTACAGCCGCCGCAGCATCGAGCGCTCGGAGCTGGCGCGGCTCACGCAGATCGACTACGCGCGCGAGATGGCCTTCATCGCCGCCGAGCCCAACCCCGAGGGCGGCGAGCACACCCTGGGCGTGGCCCGCGCCGTGGCCGACCCGGACAACGACGAGGCCGAATTCGGCGTGCTGGTGCGCTCGGACCTCAAGCACACCGGGCTGGGGCTGCTGCTGATGGAAAAGCTCATCGCCTACCTGCGCAGCCAGGGCACGCGCCGCGTGGTGGCAGTGGTGCTGGAGGAAAACGATGCCATGCGCGGCCTGGGCAAGCGCCTGGGTTTTAAAGAAGGCCCGCCGGACAGGGCGGACGGGACGCGGCGGATCTGGATGGATCTATGAGGCGCGGGGCGGCCGCTCACTCCTCCGCTGAGAGGCCTTCCTGCTGTCCGGCCGCTTCGGTTTCGATGGCCTCGTCCCCGTACTCCGTGCGGAAGGCGCCGGCTTCGTAGCCCTGCTCCAGCAGCCAGCGCACCATCACGGCCTCGTAGCCGTGGGTGACGATGACGCGCTGCGCCCCCGTGGCGGCGATGCAGCGCTGCAGGCCCGGCCAGTCGGCGTGGTCGGAGAGGACGAAGCCGCGGTCCACGCCGCGGCGCCGGCGCGCGCCGCGCAGCGCCATCCAGCCGCTGGCAAAGGCGTCGCTCGCCTCGCCGAAGCGCCGCAGCCAGGACGAGCCCGCCACCGAGGGCGGCGCCACGACCAGCGCCCGTCTCAAAGCCTCCTTGGGCAGCGCCGTGACGTGGTGCGTGGGCGGCAGCGCCACGCCGGCGGCGCGGTAGGCGGCATTGAGCGGCTTCACCGCGCCGTGGACGACGATGGGGCCGATGGAGGCATCCACCCCGGCCAGCAGCCGCTGCGCCTTGCCGAAGGCATAGCCCATGAGCACGCTGGCGCGCCCCGCCGCGGCGTTCTCCGCCCACCAAGCGTTGATGCCGGCAAACAGCGCCGCCTGCGGCTGCCAGCGGTAGATGGGCAGGCCGAAGGTGGACTCGGTGATGAAACAGTGGCAGCGCACGGGCTCGAACGGCGTGCAGGTGGGGTTGGCCTCGTCCACATGGCCGCTGGCCCAGTAGTCGCCCGACACCACCCAGACCTGCCCCTGGTGCTCCAGGCGGATTTGCGCCGAGCCCAGCACGTGCCCGGCCGGGTGCAGGCTGATGCGCACGCCGTGGTGCTCCACCACCTGCCCCCAGGGCAGCGCCTGCAGGTCTATGTCGGCGCCCATGCGCGCGCGCAGCACGCCTTCGCCCTCGGCGCTGGCCAGGTAGTGGCCGTGGCCGCGGCGGGCGTGGTCGGCATGGGCATGGGTGATGACGGCCCGCTCCACGGGCTGCCAGGGGTCGATGTAGAAGTCGCCGGGCGGGCAGTACAGGCCTTGCGGGCGCTCGACCACCAGGTCCTTGGGCGTGTCTTGTGCCATCGGCGAGACAGCGGAAGCGCCAACGTGTTCCATCGGTCCATTGTGAGCGTGCCCGCATGGGACAATGAGTTGCGTTTCGTTGCACTGCACCATGACCCCGTCTTCCTCCTGGCTCGCCGACGAGCCTATGAGCCCGCAGCAAATCCTGTTCAGCTTCCAGGGCCGCATTCCGCGGCGCACCTGGTGGCTGTACGGCGTGCTTGGGCTGCTGGGCGCGGGGCTGCTGGGCCACACGCTGCTGCGCGTGGCAGGCGTGAGCGAGGAGAAGGCGGACGACCTCATCAACCTGCTGCTGACCTGGCCGGCGCTGGCCGTCTCGGTCAAGCGCTGGCACGACCGCGACAAGTCCGGCTGGTGGGTGCTGGTCAACGCCGTGCCCGTGATCGGCATGGTCTGGACGCTGATCGAGAACGGCATGCTGCGCGGCACGTCCGGCAACAACCGTTTCGGCGAAGACCTCAGCGAGCGGCTCTGACGCGCCGCGGCCCGGCCCGCGGTTGCCGCGCTCTCAACGTTCCTCTTTCCATGTCCCGCCGCCGCCTTCACCTGCTGACCTGCCTGGCCTTGCTGGCCGCGCCGCCGGCCCCGGCCCGCGCGCAGCTCTCGGCCGTGGTGCCCAAAGTGAAACCGTCCATCGTGGTGGTGGGCTCGTGGCGGGACACGGACAACCCGCGACTGGGCTTCCGGGGCACGGGCTTCGTCGTGGGCGACGGGCGCCGGGTGCTGACCAACGCCCATGTGCTGCCCGAGGCGGCGGCGAGCGAGGCGACGGCGCCGCTGGCCATCGGCCTGCCGCGCGGGCGGGGCCGGGGCGCCGACGCGCGCCGCGCCACCTTGCTGGCGCTGGACCGGGCTCACGATCTGGCGCTGCTGGCCATCGAGGGCCCGCCGCTGCCGGCGCTGGCGCTGGCCACGGCGCGCGAAGTGGCCGAGGGCACGGAGGTGGCCTTCACGGGCTTTCCGCTGGGCGACGCGCTGGGCTACGCGCCGGTGACGCACCGCGGCATCGTCTCGGCCATCACGCCGGCGGTGCTGCCCACGGCGTCGTCGCAGCAGCTCAGCAATCAAGCCATACGCCAGTTGCGCGATGGGCCCTTCGACCTCTACCAGCTCGACGCCACGGCCTACCCCGGCAACAGCGGCAGCCCGGTGTACGACGCGGCCAGCGGCGAGGTGGTGGCGGTGCTCAACATGGTGTTCCTCAAGGCCGGGCGTGAAAGCGCGCTCACCGCGCCGTCGGGCATCAGCTACGCCATTCCCATCGTCCATGCCCTGGAGCTGCTGCGCCGCGCGCCGGCCACGGCGCCCGGCGGCGCCCCGCAGCCGTCCCCCGCCCCGGCCCAGTAAGCGGCCCCGGCGCGGCCGGCGCCTCAGTAACGCCCGGTGATGCCCGCCACGCGCAGGTAGACGTGCGCCCCCCAGGCCACGAAGCCGCGGCGCAGCGCGCCCCAGAAGCCGCGCCCGCGCACGTGCACGGCCTGTACCTCGCGGGAGACAGCGATGGCGGCGTCGAACTCGGCGGCCAGCTCGCGGGTGAAGTCGCGGTCGCGCACCATGACGTTGGCCTCCAAGTTGAGCAGCAGCGACAGCGGGTCGATGTTGGAGCTGCCCACGGTGGCCCAGTCGTCGTCCACCAGCGCGATCTTGGCGTGCAGGAAGGCGGGCATGTACTCGTGGATGTGCACGCCGTGGCGCAGCAGCTCGTCGTAGAGCACCTGCGCGGCCAGGCCGGCGATGCGGTAGTCCAGCTTGCCCTGCAGCAGCAGCCGCACCTGCACGCCGCGGCGCGCGGCGTCGCGCAGCGTGCGGCGGAACATGTGGCCGGGATAGAAGTAGGGCGAGACCAAGTCGATGCGCGTGCGCGCGCGGCGCAACGCGTCGATGTAGCTGCGCTCTATGGCGCGGCGCTGGCGCAGGTTGTCGCGCACCACGAAGGCGGCGCGCATGGGGCGGTCGGCGTCGCTGCAGGCGAGCTGGCTCTTCAGCGGCGGGGTGATGCGCAGCCGCCGCAGCAGATCGCGCACGCGGGTGACGGGCTCGCTGCTGCGTGCCAGCGCCCTCACCTCTTCAGGCCAGTCGTGGCCGAAGGTGGCACGTGTCCAGATGGCGCTCACGGTCTGCTGCACCGGGCCGACCACGGGGCCGCGCACGGCCACGGCGAAGTCCAGCCGCGGCTGGTCGCTGTGGCCGTGGTTGAGGTCGTTGCAGTCGTCGATGACGTTGATGCCGCCGACGAAGCCCAGCCCGTGGTCCACCACGCAAATCTTCTGGTGCAACCGCCGCAACTGCCCCGGCTGCAGCAGCGACCACCAGCGGCGCACGGGACGGAACACCGACAGCTCGACGCCCGCATCGGCGAACCACTGGTACAGCGCGGGCAGCGAGGCCTTGCTGCCAAAGCCGTCCACCACCACGCGCACGCGCACGCCGCGCAACGCGGCGGCGATGAGCGCGTCGGCCACGAGGCGGCCGGCATCGTCGTCATGAAAGATGTAGGTGGCCAGCCAGACTTCGCTGCGCGCGGCGGCGATGGCCTCGCACATGGCCGGAAAAAGCTCGTTGCCGCCGCGCAGCAGCTTCACGTCGTTGCCGCCGCAAAAGAGCGCGCGCGGGTGGTCGTACCAGTTGTGCAGCAGCGCCGAGTTGTAGGGCGGTCCATCGTCCCTGGCGCGGCGGCTGCGCCGGCCGGAAGGGGGCGATCCGGCGCTCATGCAAACGACCCTGCCCCGCCGGCGCTCAGGCGGTGTGCGTGACGGCGAATCCGGCCCGCGCGCGCCCTCATGCCGCTTCGAGCTCGGCCACCAGCGGCAGGTGGTCCGACATGCGGGCCCAGGCCGTGCCGCGCGGGACGAAGGTCGAGCGGCAGCGCAGGCCGCGCAGGTAAAAGCGGTCCAGCGCGAACACCGGCGCCAGCGAGGGGAAGGTTGGGCAGTGGTTGCGGGCGTCGGCAGGCCGTGCGCGCTGCAGGCCTATGCCGTACATGGGCGGGTCGAGCTTCTCGGCCCAGTCGTTGAAGTCACCCGCCACCACCAGCGGCTCGTCGGCGGGCACGTTGGCCTCCAGGAACTCGGCGAGCTTTTGCACCTGGCGCACGCGGCTGGCGTGTATGAGGCCGAAGTGCGCGACCACGGCGTGGATGGTCCGGCCCTGCCACTGCACGGGCACGTGCAGCAGGCCGCGCTGTTCGAAACGGTGGTCGCTGACGTCGAAGTGGCCGATGTCGCCAATGGGCCAGCGCGACAGCAGCGCGTTGCCATGCTCGCCGTGCTTGGTCACGGCGTTGGTGCGGTAGGCGACGTCGTAGCCCTCGGGGGCCAGGAAATGGGCCTGCCCCTGCTCCGGCCAGCCGAACTTGCTGCGGTCGAACAGCCGCGCTTCGCGGGTGTTGAACAGGCGCACCTCCTGCAGGAAGACCATGTCGGCGTCCAGCGCCTCCACGCCCAGGCCGAGGTTGTGAATCTCCAGCCGCTTGCGCGGGCCGATGCCGCGCACGCCTTTGTGGATGTTGTAAGTGGCTACGCGCAGCAGCGTGGGATCGCTCTCCGCCGAGGGCAGTTGGGTGGACTGCAGCCGGTTGAGCACCATGGCTCAAGCTCCGCTGCCGGGCACCGCGCCGGCCACGCCGGCAAAGCGCGGCAGCTGCAGGATGGCTTTGGCGTTGCTGGGCGAGTAGCAGGCCGCGGCGGCTTCGCGCCAGGGCAGCCAGCGCAGCGCGGTGTGCTCGCGCGGCGCCAGGCGCACGGGCGTGCCGGCGGGCACGGTCAGTCCGAACACATGCTCGGTGTTGTGCGTCACGCCGCTGGCGTAGCGGTGCAGGAAGCGTGGATAGATCTCGTACACGTTGCGCAACCCCCAGTCGCGCAACGCGGCAAGGCCAATGCCCGGGGCATGCACATCGATGCCGGTTTCCTCGGCCACCTCGCGTACGCAGGTGGTGATGAGGGGCTCGTCCGCGCTGTCCTTGGAACCGGTGACGCTCTGCCAGAAGCCGGGCGTGTCGGTCCGCTCCATGAGCAGGACGTCCAGGGCCGGGGTGTGTATCACCACCAGCACGGATTCGGGGATCTTGTAGGGACGCTGGGATATCACTTCAGGCATGCGCCTGAGCATAGCGGCGCGGCGCGCGCTCCCAAGGGGGGACGGTCAAGAACGACGGTCCGGTGCGCGGGCGGCACGAGGCGCCCGCGCCAGCAGCGGCATCAGCGCGCGCTGGCGGATTGCACGGGGGCGGTGTTGTCCAGCGCGGGGCCGCTGGTCCAGCGGGTGCTGGCCGGCGGCGCGACGATGAAGCGGTTGGCGTCGATGGCGCCTTCGCGGTACTGGCGGGCGACCAGCACGGCGGGGTGCTCGCCATTGGCACGCACGGCGGTGGCTTGCGTGGAAGCGGCTTGGGTGGTGCCTTCAGCTTGGGCCACGGCGGCAACGACGAGCAGGGTGAAGGCAAGTACAACGGTCTTCATGGTGCTTTTCCTAGTGTTTACCCTACTAGTGTAAACCCCAGGCCAAACCCCTTGCCGGCGCTATTGCACAGCCTCCCGCGGCTTGGGCCCGACGGGCCCAAGCCTTGCGCTGGATCAAGCCGTGGCGGCCGGATTGCGCAGTCGGATGTGCAGCTCGCGCAGTTGCTTCTCGTCGACGTTGCTGGGTGCGCCGGTGAGCAGGCACTGGGCACGCTGCGTCTTGGGGAAGGCGATGACGTCGCGAATGGACTCGGCCTTGGTCATAAGCGTGACCAGGCGGTCCAGGCCAAAGGCCAAGCCGCCGTGCGGGGGCGCGCCGTACTGCAGCGCGTCCAGCAGGAAGCCGAACTTGAGCTGCGCTTCCTCGGGGCCGATCTTCAAGGCGCTGAAGACCTTGCTCTGCACTTCGGCGCGGTGGATACGCACCGAGCCGCCGCCGAGCTCCCAGCCGTTGAGCACCATGTCGTAGGCCTTGGCGACGCAGGCACCGGGGTCGGTGTCCATGAGGTCCTCGTGGCCGTCCTTGGGGGCGGTGAACGGGTGGTGCACGGCGACCCAGCGGTCGTCTTCCTCGTCGTGCTCGAACATGGGGAAGTCGATGACCCACAGCGGCGCCCAGCGGTCCTCGAACAGGCCCTTGTTGCGACCGAAGTCGCTGTGGCCGATCTTCACGCGCAGCGCGCCGATGGCGTCGTTGACGACCTTGGCCTTGTCGGCGCCGAAGAACAGCAGGTCGCCCGTCTGCGCGCCGGTGCGCTCCAGGATTTGCTGGATGGCGCGGTCGTGCAGGTTCTTGACGATGGGCGACTGCAGGCCTTCGCGGCCCTTGGCCAAGTCGTTGACCTTGATCCAGGCCAGGCCCTTGGCGCCGTAGATCTTGACGAACTCGGTGTAGCCGTCGATCTCGCCGCGGCTCATCTCGCCGCCGCCGGGCACGCGCAGCGCGACCACGCGGCCGCCCTTGGTGGTGGCCGGGGTGCTGAAGACCTTGAAGTCCACGTCGGCCATCACGTCGGTGAGCTCGGTGAACTCCAGCTTGACGCGCAGGTCGGGCTTGTCCGAGCCGTACAGGCGCATGGCGTCGGCGTAAGTCATAACCGGGTAGTCACCCAGCTCGACGTCCAGCGCCTTGCGGAAGACGTGGCGGATCATGCCTTCGGTCAGGTCACGGATATCCTGCTCGCCCAGGAAACTGGTTTCCAAGTCGATCTGCGTGAATTCGGGCTGGCGGTCGGCGCGCAGGTCCTCGTCGCGGAAGCACTTGGTGATCTGGTAGTAGCGGTCGTAGCCGGCGACCATCAGCAGCTGCTTGAACAGCTGGGGCGACTGCGGCAGCGCGAAGAACTGGCCGTCGTGCACGCGGCTGGGCACCAGATAGTCACGGGCACCTTCGGGGGTGCTCTTCGTGAGCATCGGCGTCTCGATGTCGATGAAGCCTTGCTCGTCGAGGTACTTGCGGACTTCCATGGCCACGCGGTAGCGCAGCATCAGGTTGTTCTGCATGTAGGGGCGGCGCAGGTCCAGCACGCGGTGCGTGAGGCGCGTGGTTTCGGAGAGGTTTTCCTCGTCGAGCTGGAACGGGGGCGTCACGCTGGGGTTGAGCACTTCCAGCTCGTGGCAGAGCACCTCGATCTTGCCGCTGACGAGGTTGGCGTTCTCCGTGCCCGCGGGCCGCGCACGCACCTTGCCGACGACCTTGAGGCAGAACTCGTTGCGCACGCTCTCGGCGGTGGCGAACATCTCGGGGCGGTCGGGGTCGCACACCACCTGCACCACGCCTTCGCGGTCGCGCAGGTCGATGAAGATGACGCCGCCATGGTCACGGCGGCGGTGGGCCCAGCCCATCAGGGTCACGGTCTGGCCCATCAGCGCTTCGCTGACGCGGCCGCAGTAGCTGCTTCTCATTGTCTGGCTCCAGGACTTGTTCGATGAGGCCGCCGCGGCCGGCGGCCAGTGTGGGGAGAGCGCCGGCGCGTTGTCAGCCGGCGCGGTTTCGCAGCGGCAGCGGCGCGGCGGCGGCAGGAGAAGCCGCCGCGGTTGCGGGCGGGGCGACGACGCCCATGGAAATGATGTACTTGAGCGCCTCGTCCACGCTCATCTGCAAAGGCATCACGTCGGAGCGCGGCACCATCAGGAAGAAGCCCGAGGTCGGGTTGGGCGTGGTGGGCACGTAAAGGCTCAGGTGCTCGGCACTGCCCAGCCGCGTCGCCACCTCGCCGCCGGGGCGGCCGGTGACGAAGGCGATGGTCCAGGAGCCCGCGCGCGGGTACTGCACCAGCACGGCCTCGCGGAAAGCGTTGCCGTTGCTGGAGAACAGCGTGTCCGAGACCTGCTTGACCGAGCTGTAGATGGACTTGACGATGGGGATGCGGCCCATGAGCCGGTCCCACTGCCGCAGCCACCACTGGCCGAAGACGTTGGCCACGAACATGCCGGTGAGCAGCAGGCCCGCGACCATCACGAGCACGCTCAGGCCGGGAATCCTGCGCAGCTCGTCCAGGCCGGTCTGGGCCGACAGCGGCAGCACTGCGGAGACGGCCAGCAGCAGCCAGTCGAACACGCCGTTCATCAGGTTGAGCACCCACAGGAGCACCCAGACCGTGACGGCCAGCGGCATCCACACCAGCAGGCCGGCAACGATGTACTTCTTCACGCGCGGCCGCCTTTACCGGGAAACACGGTGCATCAGTGGCAGGCGCACGAGCCGCCGCAGCCGGCTGCGGGCGCGGCGCTGTCGGACGACGACGAGGAAGACGCCGCCGACTCCGCGGGCTTGGTGGCCGGCGCGGACGTGCCGCCGCTGCCGCCCTTGAAGTCGGTCACGTACCAACCCGAACCCTTGAGCTGGAAGCCCGCGGCGGTGAGCTGCTTGCTGAAGGCCTCGGCGCCGCACGAGGGACACGTGGTCAGCACGGGGTCGGACATCTTCTGCAGCACGTCCTTCGCGTGACCGCAGGCAGAACAGCGATAAGCGTAGATCGGCATGGCTAAGCCTTTGATGCAAAACGAAAAATTATAAAGCCCGAGGTGGGGTGCCGCCGTTGGTGAGGCCAGGCGACACGCCCGCGGCTGCAAATAGGGTCACATTTCAGGCTTTCAAGCCGCTGTCCAGACCGCGCAGCGCGTGGTGCGAGCCATGGCGGTTCTTGAGCGCCTGCGGGCCCAGCGAGCCCACCAGCATGCCCAGCGCGCCCATCAGGAAGCCGGCCAACTGCGCCGGGAAGCTCTCCCCGGCCGGCGTGGCCAGGAACATGGCCCAGGTCAGGATGCCCAGCACGATGGAGAAGATCGCGCCCTGTGTGGTGGCCCGCTTCCAGTACAGGCCCGCCACCAGCGGAACGAAGGCGCCCACGAGTGTGACCTGGTAGGCGCCGGAGACCATGTCGTAGATGGGCGTGCCCTCGGAGAGGATGGCGTAGGTGCACACCAGCATGCTGAACACCAGCACGGCGATGCGCATGGTGCGCAGCTCCTGGCGGTCGCTCTGGCGCGGGGAAAACTGGCGCCAGACGTTCTCCACGAAGGTCACCGAGGGTGCCAGCAGCGTGGCCGAGGCCGTGCTCTTGAGCGCGGACAGCAGCGCGCCGAAGAACAGCACCTGCATCACGAACGGCATGTGCTCCAGCACCAGCGTGGGCAGCACCTTCTGAGGATCCTGCTCGATGAGTTCGGTGGCCTGCTCCGGCATGATGATCAGCGCGCTGGTCACCAAGAACATGGGCACGAAGGCGAACGCGATGTAGCACAGGCCGCCAATGACCGGGCCCTTGGTGGCGGCGTTGATGTCCTTGGCCGACATCACGCGCTGGAAAACGTCCTGCTGCGGGATGGAGCCCAGCATCATCGTGATGGCCGCTGCGATGAAGAAGACGACGTCGGTGAACGTGGGCTCGGGCAGGAAGCGGAAGAGATCCTTGCTGGTGGCCAGCTCGATCACCTTGTCAGCGCCGCCGGCCTGGTCGGCGGCGAAGACGGCGATGATGGCCAGGCCGGCCACCAGGATGATCATCTGGATGAAGTCCGTCACCGCGACCGACCACATGCCGCCGAACAGCGTGTAGGCCAGGATGGAGGCCGTTCCCAGCACCATGCCCACCGCCGGGCTGATGGTGCCGCCGGAGAGCAGGTTGAACACCAGGCCCAGCGCCGTGACCTGCGCCGACACCCAACCCAGGTAGCTCACGATGATGATGAGCGAGCAGACCACCTCGACGCCGCGGCCATAGCGCTCACGGTAGTAGTCGCTGATGGTCAGCAGCGACATGCGGTAGAGCTTGGCGGCGAAGAAGATGCCTACCAGGATCAGGCAGGTGCCCGCGCCGAACGGGTCCTCCACCACTTCGCCCAGGCCGCCTTGCACGAACTTGGCCGGGATGCCCAGCACCGTCTCGGAGCCGAACCAGGTGGCAAAGGTGGTGGTGACGATCATCACCAGCGGCAGGTGCCGGCCGGCGACGGCGAAGTCGGAGGTGGTCTTGACCCGCTTGGCAGCCCACAGGCCGATGGCGATGGTCAGCAGCAAATACACGAGGACCAGGGTCAGCAGCATGGCGCGGCCTGCGGGCAAAAGGGGCTGGGGGGACGTGCGCGGCGGAAAGCACGAATTGCGCCGCCACTGAACGCGGCGCGCATTATCCCCGCATTGCAAGGGGGAGTCTTGCGCGCACGGCGGGCCGTGCACCCGGGCATGGCGGAACCGGCACAAATCGCCCTTCCCGCGCACGCCGCCGGTGCTCACATGGGCATGAGGACGTGCAGCCGCAGTGCCATGCGCATCAGCCCAACGCCCAAGGCAAAGCCCAGGGCGCCCCACAGCAGGCCCTGCAACAGCCGGTTGGTGCGCTTTTGCTCGGCCAGCAGCGCAGCCAGGAGCACTTGAGAATCGTCGGACCTGGCGGGCGAGCGCTGCAGCGCGTGGTGCAGCAACCGCGGCACTTCAGGCAGCAGCCGCGCGTAATGCGGCGCCTCGTGTTTGAGCTTGTCCACCAGCGCGCGCCAGCCGATCTGCTCGTTCATCCAGCGCTCCAGGAAGGGCTTGGCCGTGGCCCACAGGTCCAATTCCGGATCGAGCTGCCGGCCCAGGCCTTCGACGTTGAGCAGCGTCTTTTGCAGCAGCACCAATTGCGGCTGTATCTCGACGTTGAAGCGGCGCGAGGTCTGGAACAGCCGCAGCAGCACTTGGCCCAGCGAGATGTCCTTGAGCGGGCGGTCGAAGTGCGGCTCGCACACGGCGCGGATGGCGGACTCCAGCGAGTCAATGCGCGTGCCCGGCGGCACCCAGCCCGACTCCAGGTGCAGTTCCGCCACGCGCTTGTAGTCGCGGCGGAAGAAGGCGATGAAGTTCTGCGCCAGGTATTCCTTGTCGACCTCGGTGAGCGTGCCCATGATCCCGAAGTCCAGCGCAATGTAGCGGCCGAACGTGGCCGGCTCCAGGCTCACCTGGATGTTGCCGGGGTGCATGTCGGCGTGGAAAAAGCCGTCGCGAAAGACCTGGGTGAAGAAGATGGTCACGCCGTCGCGCGCCAGCTTGGGAATGTCCACGCCCGCCTCGCGCAGCTTGCCGATCTGGCTGATGGGCGTGCCGCGCATGCGCTCCATCACGATCACGCCCGGCGCACACAAATCCCACACCATCTCGGGGACCATCACGAGGTCCAGCCCATCCATGTTGCGGCGCAACTGCGCGGCGTTGGAGGCTTCGCGCACGAGATCCAGTTCGTCGTGCAGATAGATGTCGAACTCGGCCACGACTTCGCGCGGCTTGAGGCGGCGCGCGTCGGTGCTGGTGCGCTCCATCCAGCGGGCGAAGCGATGCAGCAGGGCCAGATCGTCCTCGATCACGGCCAGCATGCCCGGGCGCAACACCTTCACGGCCACCTCACGCCCGTCACGCAGCGTGGCGAAGTGCACCTGCGCGATGGAGGCGCTGGCCACCGGCTCGGGGCTGAAGTGCGAGAACACTTCGTCTATGCGCCGGCCAAAGGCGCGCTCTACCAGCGTGATGGCCTGCATGCCGGGAAACGGCGGAACGTTGTCCTGCAGCCGCGCGAGCTCGTCAGCGATGTCCAGCGGCAGCAGGTCGCGCCGCGTGGACAGCACTTGGCCAAACTTGACGAAGATGGGTCCAAGCCGCTCCAGCGCGCGGCGCAGCCGCACGCCACGCGCCTCGTCGAAGCGGCGCCCAAGCGTCACCACCACGGCCAGCGCGCGCACCCAACGCTGGCGGAAATGCGACAGCGCGATGTCGTCCAGGCCAAAGCGCAGGACGGTGAACGCGATGTAGAGCAGTCGTGCGAACTGCCTCATGAGCCGGCACGCCAGCGCGCCGCGCCCCCGACCAGTGCCTGCCGCAGACCACGCGCCAGCGCCGCGCCCAATGCGCTGAGCTGCTGCGCCGCGGCGGCGCCGAGCACGCGCTCCAAGTCAGCCGCCACGTCCCAGCGCAGGTTCTGCAGCAGCCAATTGATGTCGGCAGCCAGCGCCGCATCGCCGTCGAGTTGCAGCGGCGGCTGCGTGCCGCTCAGCGCCTGCAGCATCAGCGCCGCCGGGTTGCCGGCGTCTACCCGCACGTGCAATTGGGCCGACGCGGGCGGCGCCGCTTCCCACTCCAGCAGCCCCGCGGGCGTGATGCGCCAGCACAGCACGGGCGGCGGCGGCAACAGACCCGGCCAGCGTTCCAAGTGGAATTGCACAAGCGCGCCTTCACGCGGGCGCAGCAACTGCCGCGCCACGGGCTCGCTGTCAAGCACGTGATTCAGGAGCAGCGTGATCCGCTGCATCAGGGCAGGAGCCATCAGGGCATTCAGGGCTTGCAACATGCGCGGCATTGTAGGCACCCAGGTTTGAACGCCCGCATCCACGGGAACCGGATCGGTAAGGCCGGGCGCAAGGTCGAGAATGGCTCTCAACAACAGGGGTAAGGAGCTGGCGCGCGAGCATGCATGTGCCGCAGCCAATACGGGTCACCCGGATTCCATGATCGCCCATCGCAGCTACAAACGAACCTTCTACAGCGCGCCTCAATCCGTCACCTCGCTCGTGGCTGCCTTCATGGAGCCCACGCTTGCTGTGGCGGTGTTTTTGCTGGCCACGCGCTGGTACGGCCAACCCATAGAGCGCCCTGCGCTCACACTCGGCTTGCTGGTATTCGCCTTGACATTTCCAGGCCGTCAGCGCTTTAAGGACCCATTGCCCGCCGCGGCCATGGACATCTTTAATAGCTGGATCGTGCTGCTGTTGGCTCTAGTGCTTTGCGGCTACGCCACGCAAAGTCTGGGCTACTTCAACCGCCGGGTACTTCTGGCTTGGGCAGTGACCACGCCGGTGCTGTTGTGGCTGGGCGTGGCTGCCGGACAGACCATACTGCGCCGCCGCGCCGCACAGGAGGTTCTGCGCCGCCCGGCAGTCGTCGTAGGCAGCGGACTGCTGGGCGTAAAGGTCGCGCGGGCACTGCGCGAGAGCAGCGACCAAGGCAGTGTCTTTGTGGGCTATTTCGACGACCGCCATGACGCCCGCGTGCACCAGGAGGCCAGCGGGCTGCTGGGCACATTGCAGGACGTGGCGCCCTACATCCGGGCGCAGGGCGTCAAGGAGGTCTACATCACACTCCCGCTGGGAGTACAGCCACGCATCGTGGAGTTGCTGGAATCGCTGCAGGGTACAACCGCCTCCATCTTCTTCGTGCCTGACGTCTTCGGCATCAGCATCATCCAGGGACGGCTTCAAGACATGAACGGCATTCCCGTGGTCGGCATCTGCGAGACGCCTTTCACCGGAACCAACGAGCTCACCAAGCGCATTTCCGATTTGGTGATCGCTTCCGTCGTTCTAGTGCTCATCTCGCCGTTGTTGCTGCTCATTGCCATAGGCGTCAAGCTCAGCTCGCCCGGCCCGATAATTTTTAAGCAACGACGCAACGGACTGGATGGCAGCGAAATTCTGGTCTACAAATTTCGCTCTATGACTGCGCAGGATAACGGCAGCGTTGTCAAGCAAGCGACCCGGGGCGATCCTCGCATCACCCGCTTCGGCGCTTTTTTGCGCCGTACCTCCCTGGACGAGCTGCCGCAGTTCTTCAATGTGTTGCAAGGCAGCATGAGCATCGTTGGCCCAAGGCCACATGCCGTAGCCCATAACGAGGAATACCGCAAGCTGATCAAGGCATACATGGTTCGCCACAAAGTCAAGCCTGGCATCACTGGGTGGGCTCAGGTCAACGGCCACCGTGGCGAGACCGACACGGTGCACAAGATGCAGGCCCGGGTGGAATACGATCTGGAGTACCTCCGCAACTGGTCGCTAGCCCTTGATTTGCACATCATGGTGCGCACGGCGCGGCTGGTTTTCTTCGATCGAAACGCCTATTGAGAAGCTGTCGCGGGAGAATTACTTTTGATCAAAAGAACCTTGCGCGCACCCTCGTGCGCCTTTAGTTGCGTCGCGCTTGCCGTTTTTGCCACTGTCGCTCAGGCCGAAACAAATCCCTATTATTTGGGAGCCTCATTGACACGCGGCCATGATTCCAACGTTTTTCGATTGCCAGGATATTTAGATCCGCAATCGGATTCATTCACGACGGCCACATTGCTTGCCGGATTCGATCAACCCATCAGTCGGCAGCGGGTTTATACAAACCTTGAGCTTCGCCGCCAGCGCTTTGACGATTTGAGTGAGCTGAACAATACCGGCCACAAGCTTGCTGCCGGCTTGGACTGGGAAACCATAGAGAATTACTCTGGCTCTATCGCTGCCGGATCAGAAAGAGCACTAGCCTCCTACAGCATTCCACGTCTCGGCCAAGATGCACTTAGAGAATTGAATATCAAGCGTGAACGCACCTTCAATGCAAGTGTGCAGCGCGGCAATTTGCGCAATGATCTACAGATATTTGGTGCATTCAATACCAGAGACACAGATTATTCCTCAGACGCATTTAGATTTCGCAACAACAAGCGGTATGCTGTGCGTGTGGGCACCCGCTGGCACCGCAACGATTTGCTGACACTGGGCACGGCCTGGGTGGAAGCACGCGGAAAATATACCTCCGCAGATATTGAATACACCAGCCACGCCATTGAGTTCACAGGCGAATGGAAGCCTTCCAGCGTGAGCGGCATTGATGGTCGCATTGGTTACGAGCAGCGCAGTTACGACAACGCTGCAGCACAGCGGGACTTTTCAGGTGTCACAGGATTACTGCGCTGGCATTGGGAGCCGACAGGCAAACTGGTATTCACAACTTCGCTGGTGCGGGATGCGGATGACAGTGAACGGCTTGTTGATCCGGGCACAAGCGATTTGACGATTGCAGGATCACGCGTTACTAATTCATTGATATTGGAAGCTGTTTGGAAGGCGACTGCAAAGGTTTCGGTCAACGCTAATTACCACTATAGCGACCGTACATTGACCAACCCAACGCTGGCTGCTTTGGATACCAGAGGCAATGACAAGACGCGTCAAGCCAGTTTGGGAGTTGCCTGGGCGGCCACCAACAGCATTTCATTTGGCTGCAACGTTGGCCGAGAAACCCGCAGCTCTGATTCCAACCTAAGTTTCCCTTTCAAGGCCAATACGGCCTCCTGTTACGTTCAGGCCCTTTTGAAATGACTACAAATATCCAGCCCCCTGAGGGCCCCACCGTACTTCTTACTGGGGCAACCGGCTACATAGGCTCTCATACCTGGCTTGCACTGCAAGCTGCAGGCTATCGCGTTGTGGGCGTGGACAACTTCAGCAACAGCTCTCCAAAAGTTTTGCCTAGACTGGATCGCCTTGGCACACAACCCATTGTTTTTGAGCAGGCTGATATTTGCGACGACACCGCAATGGAGCGCGTGTTCCAGCAGCACCGTCCCCAAGCCTTGATTCATTTCGCCGCCTTCAAGGCGGTCGGCGAATCCACCGAAAAACCACTAGATTATTACGCCAATAATATCGGTGGACTGGTTTCCGTATGTCGCACGATGCAGCGGCATGGCTGCAAGCGCTTCGTGTTCAGTTCAAGTGCCACCGTATACGGCGTTCCGGACAAATTACCTATCACGGAGAACGCACATCTTTCAGCCACCAATCCTTATGGACGGACAAAGCTCATGGGTGAGCAAATACTGAAAGATATAGAAGCCTCCAACCCTGGTTGGCAAACCGCTTGCCTTCGATATTTCAACCCTGTAGGCGCTCACGAAAGTGGCGATATTGGCGAAGATCCGCGGGGCATACCAAACAATCTCATGCCATACGTAGCTCAAGTAGCCATCGGTCGCCGGCCATTTCTACAAATATTCGGAGACGATTACAACACGCCGGACGGCACTGGCATGCGAGACTATATTCACGTCATGGACTTGGCCGAAGGCCATGTCGCTGCACTGAATTATTTATTCAATCAATCTGAATCGTTGACGGTCAATCTCGGCACAGGTCGCGGATACAGCGTGCTTGAAGTGGTTCAGGCTTATGAGGCGGCCAGCCAGCGCAACATTCCTTATCAAATCGTGAAACGCCGTCCAGGCGATGTCGCGGCCTGTTATGCGGACCCTTTTCATGCGAAGCGCACACTGAACTGGAGCACTCAATTCGATTTGCACAAAATGTGTGAAGACAGTTGGCGCTGGCAGTCACGCAATCCCCAGGGATTTGAATGAAACATCGGTGCCTCTTTTAATGGAAGTACCGCCACTTTTATTCTCATAATCCTCCAGATGAATATCTGGACCCGTCCTGGAATGCGTTGACACCCAGAACGGTTGAAGTTGCCGGGGCTACCCGGCCATGGACGCCCGGTGCACTGCACTGGGCGTTTGCATTTTCAGCGACAGGTGAGGCCGCTCGTCGTTGTAGATCTGCACCGACTCGGCCACCATGCGCCGCGCCTGCTGCACGTCGGCCGGACGCTGCAGCAGGAACTCGGTCTTGAGAATACCGTTGACACGCTCGGCCAGCGCGTTTTGGTAGCAGTCGTAGCCATCGGTCATGGAGCACTGGATGCCATGGCGGCGATGCAGCTCCTGGTAGTAGGTCGAGCAGTACTGGATTCCGCGATCCGAGTGGTGCACCAGAGGCTGCTGCGTCTGGCGGCCGCGCAGCGCCATCTTCAGCGCCTGCGCCACTTCTTCGGTTTGCAAGCTTTCGTGCACATGCCAGCCCACGATCTTGCGCGAGTAGGCGTCGGTCACCAGACTCAGGTAGGCGTACTTGCCCGCTGTGGGCAAGTACGTGATGTCGGACACCCACAGTCGCTCGCTGCCCGTGACGCACAGCTGCTGCGGCCCGGCCTTGACGAGGTTGGGATGACGCCGGAAGCGGTGATGGCTGTCGGTGGTTTTGTGGTGGGCCCGGCGCGGCGGCACCAGCAGCCGCGCGTTGCGCAGCGCGTCGAACATGGCATCGCGCCCCAACGCATGGCCTGCCTGGGCCAGCGGCTCACGTAGCAGGTGGTGCAACTTGCGCGTACCCAGCCGGGGCTGGCGCATGCGCTGCTGCTCCACCAACTGCACCACGGCCTAGGCGCGTTCTTCGCGCTGCGTGTTCCTGGCGCGCGCCTGGTAGAACGCCTGGCGGCTCATGCCCATGTAGCGGCAAGCCCTGCTCACGCTCAGCCCTTGGACGAGCTTTTGCGCGAGGACTTGCCCGAAGGCTTTTTTACGACGCGCACCCCGTAGTCCTTCTTGAGCACGTCGAGCACGGCCTCAAACAGCCGAGCCTTCTCGTTGACCTCAGCCAGCTGCACTTGCAGCGCCTTGATCTGCTGCTCGGGTGTGAGCGGCTTGGGTGACTTGTCTATGGGCATCGCCGCCGATGATGCCGCAACGCCCCAGCCCAGGCGCCCATAGCGGCGCAGCCAGCTCAGCACCGTCGAGCGGCCCTGGATGCCGTACTTGGCTTGGGCCTGCTTGTAGCTCAGCTCGCCTTTTTCCACCTGCTCCACCACGGCCAGTTTGAAGGCCATCGTGTAGTCGCGCTGCGTGCGCTTGGTCCTTGATTCCATTGCACCTTTCCCTTCCTCAGGGCAAAGGTGTCAACACTGGACAGGACGGGTCATCTGATGCAAAAAAGCCGGACATGCAAGCATGCTCGGCTTTTTTTCAACCGTGACGCCTAAGCCTGAAAAGCCGGCGTCGCCAGGAGCAATTACTCTTTGTTCTTAGCAGCCCAAGCAGCCATGCCGGTGCGGATTTCCTCGCGCGCACCCTCGGGGCCTTCCCAGCCCAGCACCTTGACCCACTTGCCCTTTTCCAGATCCTTGTAGTGCTCAAAGAAATGCTGGATTTGCTTGAGGCGAAGCTCGTTGAGGTCCTCAGGCTTTTGCCAGTGGCTGTAAATGGGAAGTATCTTGTTGGTCGGCACAGCCAGCAGTTTGCTGTCGCCTCCGGCCTCGTCTTCCATCTTGAGGATGCCGATGGGACGGCAGGTCACGACTACGCCCGGGATCAGCGGGAACGGCGTGATGACCAGGACGTCCACTGGATCACCATCATCGGCCAGCGTCTGCGGCACATAGCCGTAGTTGCACGGGTAGTGCATGGCGGTACCCATGAAGCGGTCAACGAACAGCGCGCCGCTGTCCTCGTCCACTTCGTACTTGATCGGGTCCGCGTTCATCGGGATTTCGATGATCACGTTGAACTCTTCCGGTGCCTTGGCGCCGGGCGTCACGCTATGCAGGCTCATGCTTTTTCTCGACTGAAGGGAAACGCCCATTCTAAGTACGACGCTTGCCGCCGCCTGACTGGCTGGTGCACACGGACGCACCACAGCGGTGAGAAAAAAGACCGTCATGCGTGAACTCATCCCGTAGCATCACCCACGATCCCGTGGCTGATCGCTGCGGATCCGGGCCGAATTGATCGGCGTCGGGCAGTACCTAGGCGCCACAACGTCGCGAAGGGAGCATCTTTGATGTCAACCAACTGGGCGCTGATCATTGCGCTGGCCTGCGGGCTGGCGGCTGTCCTCTACGGTTTTGTGCAACGCAGTTGGATACTGCGGCAGGACAGCGGCAACGACCGAATGCGCGAGATCGCCAATGCGGTACAGCAAGGGGCCGCGGCTTATCTCGCCAGGCAGTACAAGACCATCGCCGTCGTCGGCGTGATACTGGCAATTCTGATCGCCGTGTTCCTGGACGCCGCCACGGCAGCCGGTTTCGTTGCCGGCGCCGTGCTGTCGGGCGCCTGCGGCTTCATAGGCATGAACATCTCTGTGCGGGCCAACGTGCGCACGGCCCAAGCGGCCACGCAAGGCATTGGGCCCGCGCTCAACGTTGCGTTCAAAGGTGGCGCCATCACCGGCATGCTGGTCGTTGGCCTGGGACTGTTGGGGGTGGTGCTGTTCTTCTGGTTCATAACGTCCAACGGCAACGATGTCCCCACGCGCAGCCTGTCAGCCACGCTCAAGCCCATGCTGGGCTTTGCGTTCGGCTCATCGCTGATTTCCATCTTTGCCCGCTTGGGTGGAGGCATCTTCACAAAGGGCGCTGACGTGGGCGCCGACTTGGTGGGCAAGGTTGAAGCCGGCATCCCCGAGGACGACCCGCGCAACCCGGCCGTGATCGCAGACAACGTGGGAGACAACGTCGGCGATTGCGCCGGCATGGCTGCCGACCTGTTCGAGACCTACGTGGTGACTTTGATTGCCACCATGGCGCTGGGTGCGCTGATGGTCAGCGCCGCACCCATGCAAGCTGTGCTGTACCCGTTGGTTTTGGGCGGCGTATCCATCATTGCATCCATCATTGGTTGCGCCTTCGTCAAGGCATCGCCGCAAATGCGCAACGTGATGCCTGCGCTCTACAAGGGCCTCATCGTGGCGGGCGTGCTGTCGCTGGCCGCCTTCTGGTTCGTCACCGCTGCGCTCATACCGGACGATGCGCTTGGGCCCCGAACGCAGTTGCGTTTGTTCGGCTCCTGTGCAGTAGGCCTGGTGCTGACGGCAGCCATGGTGTGGGTTACCGAGTACTACACCGGGACCCAGTACAAGCCTGTGCAGCATGTGGCGCAAGCATCCACGACCGGCCATGGCACCAACATCATTGCAGGGCTGGGTGTGAGCATGAAGAGTACCGCCTGGCCGGTATTGCTGGTCTGCGCGGCGATTACGTTGTCTTATCAACTGGCAGGGCTGTACGGCATTGCCATCGCCGCCACCGCCATGCTCAGCATGGCCGGCATCGTGGTGGCCCTGGATGCCTATGGGCCCATCACCGACAACGCCGGCGGCATCGCTGAAATGGCCGAGCTGCCCGCAAGCGTGCGCGACATCACTGACCCATTGGACGCTGTGGGCAACACCACCAAGGCCGTCACAAAAGGCTATGCCATTGGTTCGGCGGGATTGGCCGCTCTAGTGCTGTTTGCCGACTACACGCACGCGTTGGAGACGCGCGGTATGGAGGTGCGATTTGATCTGTCTGACCCGCGAGTGATCATTGGCCTCTTCATTGGTGGACTGATTCCGTACCTTTTTGGTGCCATGGCCATGGAAGCCGTCGGACGCGCAGCGGGGGCTGTGGTTGAAGAAGTGCGACGGCAGTTCCGCGACATCCGAGGGATCATGGACGGTAGTGGCAAGCCTGAATATGGCCGGGCGGTGGACATGCTCACTGGGGCGGCCATCAAAGAAATGGTGCTGCCTTCGCTGCTGCCGGTCATCGTACCTATTCTCGTAGGTTTGTTTTTGGGTCCCAAAGCCCTGGGCGGCTTACTGATGGGAACAATCATCACGGGGTTGTTCGTGGCCATCAGCATGTGCACCGGTGGCGGCGCCTGGGATAACGCCAAGAAATATATTGAGGACGGGCATCACGGCGGCAAAGGCTCTGAGGCGCACAAAGCGGCCGTTACAGGCGATACCGTCGGTGATCCCTATAAAGACACAGCTGGACCAGCCGTAAACCCACTGATCAAAATCATCAATATCGTGGCGCTGCTTATTGTGCCGTTGCTGCCGATGGAAACGGGCACCGCTACAGGCATGACGCCTCAAGGCATTTCAATCACCGCTGCATCCGCTATTGCGACGCAACCAGCAAAATAGAATTCC
>NZ_JAXOJX010000067.1:0-34921 GCF_034427735.1 Azohydromonas lata | reverse complement strand
CCTGGGTCACGCCGGAAGGCGGCGGCGGGCCCAACTACGCAGGGATGTGACCGGGGGATGATCGTGGGCGGAGCCTGTTTGCAAGGGCCGCCGGCCCGCCAGGGCGTTGAGCGAAGTGGAGTGGGGGCCTGTGTGTGCACCGCGTGTCCACCATGCCGTTGTCACCTGCCCGGGGGCCCTGCCGGCACTGATTCGCCTGCCGTATGCCGCATTCAACACCAGGCAGACCGACCGGCAGCGTTCAGTCGGCTTCGTGAAAGCTGCTGCCAATTACCATTGCCGGCGTAGCGAATCAGTCGGCTTGGGCCTGGCCTGCCACAGCGAGCCTCCAAGCCGTCCGGCTCGGTGCGCTGTCCGGGGAGCCGGCCCGCGGGCTCGTCCGGTACTGATGGCTCCACAACAGCAAGCCCTTCGATGAAGCAGTTTCCACTTGGCGTCCGGCAAAGCGTTTTCGCGTTCCTGGCCACGATGCTGGCTTGCGCAGCATCGGCGGCGCATGCGCAGGACGTTGTGAAGATCGGCCTCAGCAGCCCGCTGTCGGGTTCGCAATCCGCCTATGGCGCGGACAACCGCGACGGGCTGCTGCTGGCGGTGAAGGAAATCAACGCCAAAGGCTTCCAGGTCGGTGGCCGGCAGGTGAGCCTGCAGGTCGTCGCCGAGGACGACGCGGGCGATCCGCGGCAAGGCGTGTCGGTGGCGCAGAAACTGGCGGACGCCAAGGTCGGATTCGTCGTCGGCCCGTACAACTCCGGCGTCGCCATCCCGGCAAGCCGTGTCTACAACGACGCCGGCATGGTGGTGCTGACGGTGGGCGCCAATCCCAAGCTCACCGAGTTGGGCCACCCGCGCCTGTTCCGCATAGGCGGCAACGACAAGCAGGTGGGCGCGGCCATGGCCATCTACGCGGCCAGGGAGCTGAAAGCCAAGCAGGTCGCCGTGGTGGACGACCGCACGGCGTATGGGCAAGGGCTGGCGGCCGAGTTCATGGCCGAGGCCAGGCGTCAGGGGCTGAGCATCGTCAGGCAGGAATTCACCACCGACAAGGCCACAGACTTCACGGCCATATTGACCGCCATCCGTGCCGCCAAGCCCGATGTCATCGTCTTCGGCGGCTTTTCCTTGCAGGCCGGCCCCATGCTGCGCCAAATGGTTTCGCTGGGCATCCATGCCAAGCTCCTGGGCGGCGACGCCATTTGCGATACGGAAACCAGCCGGCTCAGCGCCGGGTTGGCCGATGGCAGGACGCTTTGCATGCAAGCCCGCCTGATTCTCGACAAGACGGAAGCCGGGCGTATTTTCGCCGCCAAATACAAGGCCACTTACCAGCGCGACCCTTTGACCTACGCCGCGAATTTCTACGATGGCGCCATGCTGCTCGCCGATGCCATGCAAAAGGCCAACTCCACCGATCCAGGAAAGGTGGCGGAGCAAATTGCCAAAGGTACTTATAAAGGTGTCGTGGGAGAGTATTCATTCACCGATGGCCACGACATGAAGACCTTGCCGGTGACGGTATATGGATTCAAGGGCGGACAACTCCAGCCTCTGGTTTCTTTTTGATCAGATATTCATCTGATTTCCAAACAGACAATTGCGTGGTTATTTCGGCCGCCGCAAAGGCGGCGGCGTGATCGGCATTTACAGGAACATGCCGCCTGAGGCTTCCACCCGCTGCCCGTTGATCCAGCCCGTGTCGTCGGAGAGCAGCGCCGCCACCGCGGCACCGATGTCTGCGGGCAGGCCCACCCGGCCCAGCGCCGTCTGCGTCGCGAGCTGCTGGTTCATGGCCGCGTTGTCACGCACCACGCCACCGCCGAAATCGGTCTCGATGGCACCCGGTGCCAGCGTGTTGACGCGGATGCGCCGGGCTCCGAGCTCCTTGGCCTGGTAGCGCGTGAGCACCTCGACGGCACCCTTCATCGCGGCGTAGGCGGCATAGCCGGGGACCGTGAAGCGCGCCAGGCCGCT
This sequence comes from Azohydromonas lata, assembly GCF_034427735.1. Lineage (NCBI taxonomy): Bacteria > Pseudomonadati > Pseudomonadota > Betaproteobacteria > Burkholderiales > Sphaerotilaceae > Azohydromonas > Azohydromonas lata. The sequence goes on along the minus strand of NZ_JAXOJX010000067.1, from coordinate 32,953 downwards.
GGAGACGTTGAGGATTCGCCCGCCGTCGGCCAGCAAGGGCAACAGCGCCTGGGTGAGAAAGAAGGGCCCCTTGAAGTGGATGCGCACCAGCTCGTCGAACTGCGCCTCGCTGGTCTGTGCGAACGGCGCATGGATGCCGACACCGGCGTTGTTCACCAGAAAGTCCAGTTGCGGCGCGTTCCAGCGGACGAGCTGTTCGCGCACGGCCTGCACGAAGGCCGGAAAGGCGGCGCTGTCGCCCACGTCCAGTTGCAAGGCCGCGCCGCGCACGCCGGCCGCTTCGATGGCGGCCACGGCGGCGTCGGCTTCGTCGCGCCGGCTTCGGTACGTGACAAGCACGTCGATGCCGCGCATGGCCAGGTGTTCGGCGGCGCTGCGGCCCAAACCCCGGCTTGCGCCTGTGATGAGTGCGATCTTGTTGGCCATGTAGGGCTCCGTTCAGGAAAGGGTGGAAGACGCGTCGAGCTTATTGGTTCAGTAAAAACGGATAAACATGGGTTGTCTGGCTAGACTGTGCAGCCATGACGAACAATTCAGAGCCACTGCCGCTGGATGTGGTGCAGGTCTTCATGCGTGTGGCGGAGTCGGCCAGCTTCACCAGGGCGGCCGAGTTGATGGGCATGCCGCGCACCAGCGTGTCGGCGGCCGTGCAGCGGCTGGAGGCGCTGCTGGGCGCCCGGCTGTTGCATCGGACCACCCGGCGCGTCCAGCTCACGCCGGATGGGGAGGCCTTCGTGCAGCGTGCCCGCGAGTTGCTGGCCGATGCCGAGGAGCTGCGCCAACTGTTCCAGTACGGACCGGCGGCGCTGCAGGGACGATTGCGCGTGGACATGCCCGTCGGCATGGCGCGCAACCTCGTGCTGCCGCGGCTGCCGCAGTTCCTGCAGGCGCATCCCGCGCTGCAGATCGAGCTCAGCAGCACCGACCGCCGCGTGGACCTGGTGGGCGAGGGCTTCGACTGCGTGTTGCGCGTCGGTCCGCTGACCGATTCCAGCCTGTTGGCCCGGCCGCTGGGGCGGCTGCCGCTGATCAATTGCGCCAGCCCGGCCTACGTCCGTGCCTTCGGCGTGCCGCAGTCGCTGCACGACCTGGCCACACACCGGCTCATCCATTACCTGCCGGGACTGGGTGCCCGCTCACCCGGTTTCGAATACCTGGACGAGAGCGGGCAAACGCGTCTCGTACCCATGGCCGGTGCGCTGACCGTCAACAACTCCGAGGCCTACCTGCACGGCTGTCTGGCAGGGCTGGGCATCATCCAGGCGCCGGAGCCGGCGATGCGGCCCTGGATGGATCGCGGTGAGCTCGTCGAGGTGCTGCCGGACTTCCGGCCCGCGCCCATGCCCGTGTCGCTGCTCTATGCGCACCGGCGCCTGCCGCGCCGGGTGCAGGCGTTCATGGACTGGCTGCAGGACATCATGGCCCCCTACCTTTCGTCCGGCACGGCTGCGCCAGGTGCGTTCAGCGCCACGGCACCCGGCTGAACATCCGACGGCCCTTGTTGACACCGGGGCGGCATTGCCAACGGGCCGCCATGCCGCCGGCCGCGCTTGTCGCCACGAAGAGCCTGTGCCCCTGCATCAACTGCCTCAAATTTCTTTGAACCGTTGCCCGGCGCGCCGCTACTCAGCCATGCCCGCCACCCAACCGTTCCACATAAAGGCATTGACGCATCATGAAGTACGCCTCCCTGTTTGCCCTGACCGCCACCGGCCTGGCCGCTTTCGCACTCCAGTCCGCGCAGGCCCAGTCGGTGTCCACCACGCCGGGTACGGCCGCGATGGCTGCCGCCGGGTTCAGTGACCTGGAGCTCGTCGGCGCCCGCTCGCCCATGCCCAAGGTGAAGTTCCTTCCGGCCTCGGCCTTCGACTACAACGCCGCCTCGGTCGAAGCCAGCTCGCGCGGCGTGCAGGCCGACCGGCCCGGCAAGCGTCCGGTGGCCAATGCGGCCATGCTGCTCCAGCGGCGCGAGCTCAGCGCCGCGGCCTTGGCCACTGCGCCCATGGCCGAAACCGCCGTGCCGGAAGCCGTGGGCACGGGTGGCATCCAGTTCACCTCCACGCGGACCTACCCGCGCCAGCAGGACCGCGCCTATCCCAGCAGCACCGTGGGCAAGCTGTACTTTCGCGACCAGACGGGCAACGCCTACATCTGCTCGGGCTCCATGATCAAGCCCGGCGTGGTGCTCACCGCCGGCCACTGCGTGCACAGCGGCAACGGCTCTTCGAGCGGCTGGTACAACAGCTTCACCTTCGTGCCCGGCTACAGCCGGGTAGGCACGACCGAGACGCGTCCCTTCGGAACCTGGAGCGGCTGGGCCAATGCCCGCACCTCCACCGCCTGGTTCAACAGCGGCGGCCAGGTGCCCAACGCGGGCGATTGGGCCTTGATCGTCTTCAACAAGGACAGCTCCGGCTGGCGCATCGGCGACTACACCGGTTACCTGGGCTACTTGTACCCGGCCCTGATCGGGCGCCACATGACGGTGCTGGGCTACCCGGCCAACCTTGACGGCGGCACGCAAATGCACCGCGTGGAAAGCATGGCCAACAACGCCGGCACCAACAACGGCACCTGGGGGTCCGACATGACCGGCGGCTCCAGTGGCGGTCCGGTGGTGCTGAACTTCCGCCAGGACTACACGGGCCTGTCGCCTTACACGCAGGACAACTACGCCAACCGGCTCACCAGCGTCGTGTCCTGGGGCTACACCAGCCCGAATCCGCAAGTCCAGGGCGGCGCCCAGTTCGACAGCAACTTCGGCGCCATGCTCAGCGCCACCTGCAGTGCCTACAGCTGGGCCTGCTGAAACGCGGCAAATCGACCGCATGCAAGCAGAAGAGGGCGGCCTGGAGAGGCCGCCCTCTTTCTTGAGGAGCATGCGCGGTCAACTTCATGGAAAAGTTTTCCGTACCGCCGCCTCGCTGCCGCGGCGGTAACTGCCCGGGCTGACGCCGGTCCACTTCTTGAAGGCGCGGTGGAACGCACTGGCGTCCTGGAAGCCCACCTGGGCGGCGATGTCCGTGACAGGCAGGGACGCATTGGCGAGCAGCTCAATGGCGATGTCGCGACGCAATTCGTCCTTCAAGCGCTGGTAGTTCAGGCCTTCGACCTGAAGGCGTCGTTGCAGGGTGGGACTGGACATGCACATCGTGCTGGCCAGGTCCTTCAATTCCGGCCAGGCCTCGGGCCTCAGCATTCGCAGGCGGCGCCTCACCATGCTGCTGATGCTGACGTCGTTGCGGTACTTCACCAGCACGTTGGCCGGCGCGTCGCGCAGGAACGCGCGCACGTTGGCCTCCGTTTCGACCACCTTCAACTCAAGAAGCGGGCGGGCAATGCGCACCTGCGTGACCGGTGCGTTGAAGATGGACGTTTCGCAGAACCGAACGCGGTAGTCGCCGGCATCGGCCGGCTCGGCACAGCGAAAGCTGGCTTCGAGCAAGGGAATGCGCTTGCGCACCAGCCAGCAGGCAAGCCCGTGCACGAGCATCAGCCACGTCGCGTAGGTGAACATGCGACGCGGCGGGCCATGGTCGTGCAGCCTGATCCACGCATGCTCCCCCTCGCAGTGGAGCTCTCCACGGAGGTCATCCAGCACCACGCGCAAGAAGGACAACATGCGCTGCAGCGCGTGGCCCAGCGTCGTGCAGCCCAGCACGGCATGGCACATCAGGCGGTAGCTGCCACGGCGCATGGGGTGGCTGTCCATGCCGAAGAACTCGTCGTCCATGGCGTCCGCGAGCGCGGCCCACAAACGGGCATACGTGACGGCCGGCACGCGCGCTCTGGGGGCGCCCAGCAACCCTTCTTCAATACCGGCCTGCCGCAGCATCGCCGCGGTATCCAGGTTCCTGGCCGTGGCGACCAACAGCGCCTCGTGCACCAACCCCATCGAGATGGTGCCTTTGTCGCGAGCGTCATTCATGGTTGCGTCTGGACCCAACGAGGGGCGGCAATTTTACCGGGCCGCTTTGGCAGGCCGCGCCCAACGCGCGCGGCCGCGGCGGCGGCGCGGCTTCCATTGGGGCTCCTGGCCCAGCGCCTGTGGGCCGGCACCCGCCGGCCCGGAGTGTCCGGACGCATCACGCACAAAGAGGTCTGCGGTCATCGGCAACCACCCCGCGCCTGCCTACGATGGCCGCGAGGTTCACGTCGCCACTGGCCGTGGACGTGCGGGATGAGATCGGTGGCGCAGCCACCCCAGGAGACAAGACATGCAAGTGAAGGACCGCAGTTTCATCGTCACGGGCAGCGGCTCGGGTCTGGGCGCCGCCACGGCTCGCCGCCTGGTGGCCGCCGGTGGGCGCGTGCTGCTTGTCGATCTGAACGCCGAGGCGGTCTCTGCCCTGGCCGGCGAACTCGGCGCGAATGCCCGCTTCGTTCAAGCCGACGTGTCGGACGCTGCCAGTGCACAGACCGCTGTGGCCGAATGCCGCAGCGCGTTCGGCCCAGTGCACGGGCTCGTCAACTGCGCCGGCGTGGCGCCGGCGGAGAAGGTGCTCGGCCGCGACGGCCCGCACAAGCTGGAGAGCTTTGCGCGCACGGTGCAGATCAACCTGGTGGGCACCTTCAACATGCTGCGCCTGGCGGCCGAGGCCATCGCGCAAAGCGCGCCCGGCCCGGACGGCGAGCGCGGCGTGATCATCAATACCGCCTCGGTGGCGGCCTTCGACGGCCAGATCGGTCAGGCCGGCTACGCCGCCTCCAAGGGCGGCGTGGTGGCGATGACGCTGCCCATCGCCCGCGAACTGGCGCGCCACGGCATCCGCGTGGTGACGATCGCGCCCGGGATCATGGAGACGCCCATGCTCAAGGGCATGCCCACCGAGGTGCAGGACGCCCTGGGAAAGACGGTGCCGTTCCCTTCGCGCATGGGCCAACCCGACGAGTTCGCGCGCCTGGTGCTGCACATCCTCGACAACGCCTACCTCAACGGCGAGGTGATCCGCCTGGACGGTGCCATCCGCATGGCATCCAAGTAAAAAGCTGAGGCAACCCCCGGAGAGTGCACAATGATCCCGACCCCCGAACAGGAAATGATCCGCGACGCCATGCGCACCTTTGCGCAGGAGCGCCTGGCCCCCTTTGCCGCCGAGTGGGATCGTGAGCACCGCTTCCCGCAGGAGGCGCTGCAGGAGCTCGCCGGCCTGGGTGCCATGGGCATGGTCGTGCCCGAGGAATGGGGCGGCGCCGGGCTGGACTACGTGTCGCTGGTGCTGGCGCTGGAGGAGATTGCCGCGGGCGACGGCGCCACCTCCACCATCGTGAGCGTGCAGAACTCGCTGGCCTGCGGCATCACGCTCAAGTACGGCACCGCGGAACAAAAGGACCGCTTCCTGCGCTGCCTGGCCACGGGCGAGTGGCTCGGGGCCTTCTGCCTGACCGAACCGCAGGCCGGCTCGGATGCGGCGGCGCTGCGCACCCGCGCCGTGCGCGACGGCGACCAGTGGGTGATCAACGGCACCAAGCAGTTCATCACCAGCGGCAAGCATGCGCAGGTGGCGATCGTGTTTGCCGTCACCGACAAGGCCGCGGGCAAGAAGGGCATTTCCTGCTTTCTGGTGCCCACGCAGACGCCCGGCTACATCGTTTCCCGCCTGGAGGAAAAGATGGGCCAGCATGCCTCGGACACGGCCACCATCACCTTCGAGGACTGCCGCATACCGGCCAACCACCTGCTGGGCAACGAGGGGGAGGGCTACAAGATCGCGCTGTCCAACCTGGAGGCCGGGCGCATTGGCATCGCCGCGCAATCGGTGGGCATGGCACGCGCAGCGCTGGACGCGGCCGTCAAGTACGCAAAGGAGCGCGTCGCATTCGACCGGCCCATCATCGAGCACCAGGCGGTGGCCTTTCGCCTGGCGGACATGGCCACGCAGATCGAGGCCGCGCGCCAACTGGTGCTGCACGCGGCCACGCTCAAGGACGCCGGGCAGCCCTGCTTGAAAGAGGCGTCCATGGCCAAGCTCTTCGCCTCGACCATGGCGGAGCGCGTGTGCTCCGACGCGATCCAGATCCACGGCGGCTACGGCTACGTCAGCGATTTCCCGGTCGAGCGCATCTACCGCGACGTGCGCGTGTGCCAGATCTACGAGGGCGCCTCCGACATCCAGCGCCTGGTCATCGCCCGCGCCGTTGCGGGCGCTTGAGCGACGCGACCGGCGCCACAGCTGCAAGAGCCAGATCAAGGGAGACCACCCCATGTCAGTCCGGGAGCAATACCGCCAGAAGCGCCGTTCGGCCTACGACGCGGTCGCCGAAGTGCATGACGGCGACGTGATCGTCGTGCCCACCGGGGTAGGCGAGCCCCCGGCCCTGTTGAATGCGCTCTCCGAGCGGCGCCGCGACTTCCACGACGTGTGCATCGCGCAGATCCTGCCGCTGGCGCCCTACGGCTATTTCGACCCTGAGACGGTAGGGCATGTGCGGCACCTGGGCTACTTCCTGGGCGGCGCCTCCCGCCCAGGGGCACAGCAGGGCTGGATAGACACGCTGGCCAGCAACTTCTCGGAGCTGCCGCAGCTGATTCGGCGCGGCCTCACCCCGGCCGACGTCGTTCTCAGCGTCGCCTCGACGATGGACGAGCACGGCTACTTCTCGTTGAGCCTGGGGACCGACTACACGATGGCTGCCATCGAGCGCGCCAAGGCCGTGGTGCTGGAGGTCAACCCCAACGTGCCCTTTGCCTGTGGCCATTGCCATGTGCACATCTCCCAGGTGGCGGCGGTGGTGGAGAACGATGTGCCGTTGCGCGAAGTCGGCCTGCCCACCATCGGGCCCGTGCAGGAAGCCATCGGCCGCTACGTCGCGGAGATGATCGAAGACGGCTCGACGCTGCAGGTCGGCTACGGCGCCATCCCCGACGCCGTGGTCATGCAGCTGCGGCACAAGCGCGACCTGGGCGTGCACACGGAAATGATGGGGGACGGACTGCTCTCGCTCATCGAATGCGGCGCCGTCACCAACCGGCGCAAGAACTACCTGCACGGCAAGTCCATCGCCACCTTCGCACTGGGCTCGGCCAAGCTCTACCGCTACATGCACCGCAACCCGGGCTTCGAGATGCACCCGGTTGACTTCACCAACGATCCCTGGCTTGCCGGCCGCAACGACAAGCTCATCTCGGTCAATGCCACGCTGCAGATCGACCTTTTCGGCCAATGCGGCTCGGAATCGCTGGGGGCCACGCCGTACTCCGGCACGGGCGGGCAGTCGGACTTCGTGCGCGCCGCCAACCGGTCAGAAGGCGGAAAGTCCTTCATCGTTCTGCCTTCCACGGCCAAGGACGGAGCGGTCTCGCGCATCGTCCCGACGCTGGACGCAGGCACGGTGGTCACCACCAGCAAGAACGACGTCAACTACGTCGTGTCCGAATACGGCGTTGCCCAGTTGCGCGGCAAGTCCATGCGTGAGCGCGCCCGGGCGCTGATCAGCATCGCCCACCCCGACTTCCGGCCTGCGCTCGAAGAGCAGGCCGCACGGCTGCGGCTGGTCTGAGCCGGCCAGCCTGACTGCGGGGCCCGTGCACAGCGGGCCGCGCCACTCCCGCCAACCCCTTTCGCGCCGATCGCAACCGGCGTGTGGAGCGACTCATGCCTCAAACTTCCACCTCCGACGATCCCATCGTCATCGTCAGTGCCGCCCGCACGCCGCTGGGCAGCTTGCAAGGCAGCTTCGCGTCGCTCGGCGCGCCGCAGTTGGGCGCACAGGCCATCCGTGCCGCCGTGGAGCGGGCCGGCCTGCCATCCGACGCCGTGGACGAGGTGCTGATGGGTTGCGTGCTGCCTGCCGGGCTGGGCCAGGCGCCGGCGCGCCAGGCCGCGCTGAACGCAGGCCTGCCCCTGTCGGCCGGCTGCTCCACCATCAGCAAGGTCTGCGGCTCAGGCATGAAGGCCACCATGCTGGCGCACGACCTGCTACTGGCCGGAAGCCAGGAGGTGGTCGTGGCCGGTGGCATGGAATCGATGAGCAACGCGCCTTATCTGCTGCCCAAGGCGCGCTCAGGCCAGCGCCTGGGCCATGGCCAGATGCTGGACCACATGTTCTTCGACGGCCTGGAAGACCGCTATGGCGCGGCCACCAACGGCCGGCTGATGGGCACCTTTGCCGAGGACTGCGCACGCCACTTCAACTTCACGCGCGAGGAGCAGGATGCCTACGCCGCCGCCTCCACGCTGCGCGCGCAACAGGCCATCCGCGACGGCCTGTTCCACTGGGAAATCACGCCGGTGGCCGTGCCCGGGCGCGGCGGCGAGAAGCTGGTGTCGCAGGACGATGCGCCGCTGAACGTGCAACTGGAGAAAATCTCCACGCTCAAGCCCGCTTTTGCCAAGGATGGCACGGTGACCGCGGCCAACTCCAGCTCCATCTCCGACGGCGCGGCCGCCATGGTGTTGATGCGCCAATCGACCGCGCGCAAGCACACGCTGGCACCGCTGGCGGTCGTCCACGGCCATGCCACGCACGCGCAAGAACCGGCTTGGTTCACGACCGCGCCGGCGGGAGCGATCCGCAAGCTGCTCGCCAAGGTGGGCTGGCAAGTGGGCGACGTGGACTTGTGGGAGATCAACGAGGCATTTGCCGTTGTCACGATGGCGGCCATGCGCGAGCTGTCCCTGTCGCATGAGCAAGTCAACGTGCATGGCGGTGCTTGCGCGCTCGGCCATCCCATAGGCGCGTCGGGCGCGCGCATCGTCGTGACGCTGCTGGGCGCGCTGCGCCAGCGAGGCGCCAAGCGGGGCGTCGCCAGCCTGTGCATCGGCGGCGGCGAGGCGACGGCCTTGGCGATCGAGCTGGTCTGAAGAGGGGCGCGCCCACCCACCGGCCCGGCCCCTCAAAGCCCTATCGCCGGAAACCTCTTATGGCTGCTGCAACGAAGGCGCCGGGCATGAGCTGGCCTGGCGTGCAGCCTGGCCCCGGCGCTTGTGCTCGTACATGCGCTTGTCAGCGAGCTGCTGAATTTCATCGATGCCGCCAGCCTCGGTGAAGTCACCCGTCCCCCAGCTGGCGCCGGCATCGACGAAGCCTTTGCGGTGAAGCGCCTGCACGGCCGCCGCAATGGCCGCCTCCACCTCGGTGCGGTGGCCCAGCATGGAGAGCACGGCGAACTCGTCGCCGCCAAGCCGGTACAGGGTGGCGTGCGAGTCCAGCCGCTGCCCAAGCTCGGCGCCGAACTCGCGCAGCAGCCTGTCCCCTTGGGCATGGCCGTGCCGGTCGTTGTAGTGCTTGAGGCCGTCGAGGTCGATGGCCGTCAGGCTGGCCTGTGCAGGCAGCGCCTGCAGCGCTTCTTCGAAAGCATGGCGGTTGCGCAGCCCCGTCAGGGAATCGGTTTGAGCCAGCCGCAAATGCGCCTGTGCCGTGGCCAGCGCCTGCGCCGTCGTGCGCTGCAACTCGCCAAACTGGAAGGCCAGGACCAGGGACAGCAGCAGCACCTCAATGGTCACGGCCACCAGGCCTACATGCTCCACCACGATGGTGTTGAGATCGCCCATGCCGCCGAGCGTGATGGCCACGAATCCCGTGATGGCGAAGCCCACGTTGGCCAGGAGATAAGAGCGCGCCAGGCGGTCGCCGGCACGCGCGCGGCATATGCCCGCGGCCAGGCCATAAGCCAGGAACGCACCCACACCCGCGCGGCACAGCTCCATGGCCCAATTCGGCCGCCACACCGCGACACCGGCCATGCACGCCATGGTCAGCACGACGGCAATACCCAGCGCGTACAGGCGCGGTGCCGTGGCGCGCAGCCGCAGCAGCGCCATCACGAAGCCGACGTAGGCCATGTTGGACAGCAGGATGGGCGCGGTGTTGAGATAGAACCAGCGGATGCCCAGAAGCTCGTGCGCCACGCCCAGCCCGCTGGCGTTGTAGACCAAGTTGCCGGCTATGAACGCGGCGTACAGCCCTTCGGTCCAGCGCCGCCGCGCGCCGGCCAGGACCGCGTAGAACACGCCCAAGCCAATGAACACCCCCAATCCCGCCAGCGTCAGCGCATTGCCCGGTTTGATGGCCTGCCGGTAGTGGTCCAGCGTGTCGATGTACGGCTGCGGCGGCGTGATGAAATAGGGTGATTCCAACCGCGTAAGCAGCCGGTAGGTTCCCGGCGCGAGGTCGAACTCGCGGCCATGGCGCAGAAAAAACGGGTTGGGCTCGGCAGAAGTCAGTCCGCCGCCGGCTTGGGCAACAACCCGGTCTTGTCCGTCCAGAAGCCGGTGCTCGAAGCGTCCCAGGACGGAGCCGTTTCGAAAATCAATGACGTAGCGGCCGCCTTGGGCAATCTCGAATCTGGCCGTATGTTCGAACTTGCCGCCGGTGGTTGGCAGGCGTTCGATATTCAGGGCAGGGGTGTGGGAGAGATCTGTCCAACCGCCTTGCAGCGCCATGGGAAAGTCCTGCGACGCTTTGGCGCCAGGAGCCCACGCCAGCAAGCACAAACCCGCCGCAACCAATGCCATGGCACCGGCGCAAGACGCGAGGAGGGAAAACAGTGCGTTGACTCGCAGAAATGCCGAGCGCTGCATCGGACCGTCTGATGGAAAAAAGGCTTGAATTACAGCATGTGATGCGCTTGTCTATGTGACCACAACGTTACAAAAAGACATTTTGCTGGTGCGGGAAAATCGGAAAAACGTAAAGCCGCACGGTAAATATCGAAATCTCTGAGTCGGCTGGCGTTTTGAGGGGAACCTTGATGAATATATTTGTGGCCAGTATTGTTTGATGGCTGCATGACCATGATTTACCCGTTGGAGCAAAATTAATTTCAGTTTGCCAACGTGCCTTGGAAATCAAGCAAATATCCAACGCTGGAATCGACGGCCCTGGATACGGACTGTTGGAACGAAAAGAAAATACGGGCTGAATCCGACGTGACGCTTCCGCCCTATGGAAGCCTTACCCGGCAACACATGGTCAGCCGGCCACCGTTCGTCAATCTGCGCGATGGCGGTTTCGACGCTCGGGGCATCGAAACCGTCACGGCACGCAGTCTTGCCGCTACGGATCAGGAGCCGAGCCCCGCGGCAAGACTGCCGTGGTCAGACCTTGCCTTTCCAGGGCACCAGCACCTTTTCGAAGTGCCGCATCATCAGGTCGAAGACGAAGGCAAACAGGCCGATGACGATGATGCCCATGATGACCACGTCCGAGGCCAGGAACTCCGCGGCATTGAGCACCATGAAGCCCAGGCCGCGCGTGGAGGCCACCATCTCGCCGGCCACCAGCGTGGTCCAGCCCACGCCGATGCCGATGCGCATGCCGGTGAAGATCTCGGGCAGCGCCGACTTCAGGATCACGTGCCGGATCACCTGCAGCCGCGTGGCGCCCATGGAGTAGGCGGCATGGATCTGCTCGATCGATACCGAGCGCACACCGGAGCGCGCAGCGATGGCCATGGGCGCGAAGATGGCCAGAAAGATCAGGTAGACCTTGGAGAACTCGCCGATGCCGAACCAGATGATCACCATCGGCAGGTAGGCCAGCGGCGGCAGCGGGCGGTAGAACTCGATGGGCGGATCGAACACGCCGCGCGCCACGCGGCTCACGCCCATCATCACGCCGATCGGGATGGCGGTGGCGCAGGCCAGCGCAAAGGCGCCCAGCACCCGTGACAGGCTGGTGAGCGTGTGCTCCAGCAGCGTGGCACCTGCGAAGCCTTCGGTGGCCACGAGCAGGAACTTCTCGATCACGGCCTGCGGCGTCGGCAGGAACAGCGGCTTGACCCAGCCGGCGTTGCTCACCACCACCCACAGCAGCAGCAGCGCCGCCACCGTGGCGCTGGCAATGCCGGCGGCGCTGCCCTGGCCGGGCGCGCCGAAGTGCTCGCCCGGCCGCACCGAGCGCTTGGCGAACAAGCGGGTCTTCATGGCCACGGGGGCCGCGTGGGCCTCGACGTCCAGCGCGGCGACGTTGGTGGGAAGGCTGCTGATCTTAGACATGGGCCGTCTCCTGGTGTGCGGCGCCGGCACGCTCGTCACCGTAGATGATGTTCAGCACGACTTCGCGCATGGCGATGAAGTCCGGGCTGGACTTGATGGCGCGCGCGTCGCGCGTCTGCAGGAAGCGCTTGTTGAAGTCGAGCTCGTAGCGGTGCGTGATGCGCCCGGGACGCGGCGACATCACGATCAGGTGGCTGCCCAGGAAGAGCGCTTCCTCCACGCTGTGCGTGATGAAGAAGAACATCTTCTGCGTCTTCTGCCACACGTCCAGCAGCAGCTCCTGGATGGTCTCGCGCGTGAGCGCGTCCAGCGCGGCCATGGGCTCGTCCATCAGCAGCATGGCCGGGTTGCAGGTCAGCGCGCGGGCGATGCCCACGCGCTGCTGCATGCCGCCGGAGAGCTGGTAGATCATGTGCTGGTGGAAGTCCTTGAGGCCCACCAGCGCCAGGTTGCGGGCCGCGCGCTCGCGCCGCTCCGCCTTGGGCACGCCCTGCAGCTTGAGGCCGAACTCGGCGTTCTCCATGACGTTGAGCCAGGGCAGCAGCGCATGCTTCTGGAACACGACGCCGCGGTCGGCGCCCGGACCTTCGACGCGGCGCCCGCCCAGCAGCAGCTCGCCCTGTGAGGGTGCGATGAAGCCCGCCATCAGGCTCAGCAGCGTGGTCTTGCCGCAGCCCGAGGCGCCCAGCGCCACGACGAAGTCGCCGCGGTGGATGGTGAGATCGATGTGATCGAGCGCATGCACCCGCTCGCTGCGCGTGCGGCCCGGGTAGATGACGCTGACGTCCCGGACCTGCAGTTGATGTTCGATGGACATGAACAACCCCTTGTGTCCGCGCCGTGGCCGGGCGTTGCCGGCCTGGGCGCGATGAATGGATGCCCGACGCGAGGCCGGGGACGTCATTTCAGCTTGAGCGCCGCTTCGAGGTATTTGGGCGTCACGAACGGGGCGAAATCGGCCGGCACGGCGTCGATGCGCTTTTGTGCCTTGAGGAATTCCGCGGTGGCCTTGATGGCCTTGGCCGCACCGCCGTCCTTGCCGCCGCCCAGCCACGCCGCCGTGGCCTGCTGCTCGGCGGAGGGGAAGGCGTAGAGCTGCAGTGCGTCGGCCGCGTCCTTGGGCGAGCCGCCGATGCGCGAGGAGATGGCCTTGGCATTGGGCGACTCGGCGTCCCAGGCGCCAGGGTTGGCCCGGAAGGCCGCGTCGGCATCGGCCACCGCCTTCACGAAGCGGGCCATGAACTCCGGGTTGGCCTCGCCCCACTTGCGGTTGACGGCGACGCCGTCGAACGTGGCGCGGCCCTTCTTGCCGAGCTCGCCGGAAGTCACCATCACCTTGCCGCTTTGCTTGATCCGCGCCAAGGCCGGGTCCCAGACGAAGGCCGCGTCGATGTCGCCGCGTTCCCAGGCCGCCGCGATCTGGTTGGGCTGCATGTTGAGCAGCTGCACGTCGGTCGGCTTGATGCCCCACTGCTCCAGCGCGAAGATGGTGTGGTAGTGCGTGGTCGAGACGAAGGGCACGCCCAGGCGCTTGCCCTTGAGATCGGCCGGCTGCTCGATGTGGGCGCCGTTGCGCACCACCATGGCCTCGGCCTCGTTGATGTCGGTGAGTATCCAGAACAACTGCAGCTCCACGCCGCGGCTGACCGCGGCGGCCAGCGGGCTGGAGCCGATCACGCCGAGCTGCACGTCGCCCGAGGTCATCGCCGTGGCGACCTTGGCCCCCGAATCGAACTGGCGCCAGTTGATCTTGTAGCCGGTGGCCTTTTCGATGGCGCCGGTGGTGATGGCCACGATCAGCGGGCTGGCGATGGGCTGGAAGGCGATCGTCACCTCCTTTTGCTGCGCCGAGGCCGTGCCGGCGCCCAGGCCCAGCGCCAGCAGCGCGGCGATGCCAAGAAGCCGGCGCCGCGCGGGTGCCGCGGCGCCATGCGCCGGCACGCTCTGCGCTACGTGCCAATGGGTCTTGAGGGGTTGGTTCATGTCGTCTCCGTGGTCTCCATCGTGGATGTGGGTGGCGCGGCGCCGTACTTCGCGGGCCGGCTGTTTGTGGGATGGGTTGTCGAGTGCTCAGAGCACCTCGTCCTGGAGGTGGTACCAGCGGTAGAGCACGCGCTGGCCCAGGCGCCGGAAGGGCGCGAAGGCCTGCGACTCCACCATCTCGCGCACGTTGGGGAAGGGCAGCTTGGAGCTGAAGATGGGCAGGTCCAGCTCGCGGCCCTGGCCGGCGATCCATTGCGCCAGCCGCTTGCCCGCCTGCGCCGAGTACATGACACCGTTGCCGCCGTAACCCAGCGCGTAGTAGATGGACTCGCCGGCCACGGGCTGGTGGATGCGGGGCATCATGTCGTGGCTGACGTCCACCCAGCCCCACCACGAGTAGTCGATGCGTATGCCCGCCAGCGCCGGGAACTTGCGCGCGAGGTCACGCTCCAGGAACTGGCGGTACTTGTCCTGCGGCGCGTCGCGCCCGGTGATGGCGCTGCGGCTGCCGATCTGCACCCGGCCGTCGGGCATGAGCCGGTAGTAGTGGCGCAGCACCCGCGTGTCCGTGATCACCTGGTGCGTGCGGAAGTTGCAAGCCTCGATCTCCTGCGGCGTGAGCGGCCGCGTCACGATGGAGTTGGACAGGATGGGCAGCAGCCGGTTGCGCAACTGCGGGTGCAGGCCTTGCGAGGTGTAGCCGCCGGTGCACACGCCCACCGCGCGGGCGCGCACCACGCCGCCGGGCGTGCGCAGGTAGTGCACGCCGCCGCGCGTCTCCCACGCCAGCACGGGGCTGGACGGGTGCACGGTGGCGCCCAGTGCCCGCGCCTTGCGCAGGTAGCCGAAAGCCAGCTTGCCGGCGTGTATGCCTATGCCCTCGGGCTCGTGCATGGCACCGGCGGCCTCGCGGTCGTCCACGTACTCGCGGCGCACGGTGTCGGCGTCCAGGATGCGGGCGTCGTACTTGAACACCTCGCGCAGCAGCCGGGCTTCCTTCTCCAGCGCCGGCATGGCCTTGGCGCGGTGCGCGATGTAGAGGTGGCCGCCGGGCTGCGGGTCGCAGGGGATGTCGGCGATGAGATCCTTGAAGGTCTGCATGCCCGCGCACACCTCCTCGTGCAGGCGCAGCGCGGTGTCCCGGCCCCATCGCTCTATCCACTGCGAGCGCTTGAGCCGGCCGGAGGCGCATTGCGCCTGCCCGCCGTTGCGCGTGCTGCAGCCCCAGCTCACGCGGTTGGCTTCCAGCACGGTGGCCTTGATGCCGTGGTCGCGCGCCAGGTGGATGGCGGTGCACAGCCCCGTGAACCCCGAGCCGATGAGGGCCACGTCCACGTCGATGTCGTGCGTGATCGGCCCGTCGTCCGCGGGCGGGGCGCCGGCGGTGCCTATCCAGTAGGTGGGCGCGTAGTCGCGGCCCTGGCCGGGGTTGGGCGAGACCAGCGGATCGTAGGCGGGGTCGTAGGGGCGCGCGGGCTCGGTGGCCTGGCCTGTGCGCAGCAGCGGTTGCGAAGCGACGGCTTGCATGGCGCGGCCCCTTCAGTGTCCGGCCTGGACCGGCGGGCGGTCCTTGCGGTAGGCGTTCTTGATGGCGATCTTGCCGTTGCGGAAGGTGAACACGTCCACCATGCGCGCCTCGATGCGGCTGCCGTCGGCGCGGGTGCCGCAGAAGGTGCTCTCGGTCACGCCGCGGTCGCCCTGCACGAAGTGGTCGGCGTCCAGCCAGGCCGCGTCCGGGAAAGTCTGCCAGGCCAGCAGGAAGCCCTGGCGCACCTCGTCGCGGCCCACGAAGCTGCGGCCCATCAGGTCCGGCCCGGCCACGGCGTGGAAGGTGCACTCGCGGTCCATGAACTCCATCAGCGCCTCGATGTCGTGGCGGTTCCAGGCATCGCCGAAGGCCTGGAGGAACTCCACGCCGGGCTGCAGGTCGTCGTCGTCTCGCTTCATCGTCGTCTCCTTGTGCGTGGCCGCTTGGGGTGCGGGCCTTGGATCCAGAGTAGTCAGGGGGCAGGCGGGGACCTAGGGCCAGTTGCGGCCTATCGATGGGTCCACGCGGCTCAGGCGGCCAACCAGCGCATGAGGGCGACCACCAGCAGCATGTAGCCGGCGACGAAGACCGCCTCGCCCGACAGCAGCGCGATCGGCTTCCAGCCCAGCTCGGCGAGTTTTTCCAGCGAGGTCTTCACGCCCAGCGCGGCGATGGACACCACCAGGCACCAGCGCGAGAGCTCCGAGCCGAGCGTCACCGCGCCGGCCGGCAGCCAGCCCAGGCTGTTGGCGGCGGCCAGCGCCGCGAACACCAGCAGGAACACCGGCATCAGCGGCCCGTTGCGGGTGCCGCCCGCATCGCCGCCGCCCCGGCGACGCCCGGCGTGCAGCGCCAGCGCCAGCACCACCGGCATGAGCAGGGCGACGCGGAACATCTTGGCCAGCGTGGCGGCGTCGCCCACCTGCGGGGAAATCATGAAGGCAGCACCCACCACCTGCGCCACGTCGTGGATGGAGCCGCCCAGGAACAGCCCGGCCTCGGCCGTGGAGAGGTGCAGCCCCGACACCAGCAGCGGGTACAGCACCATGGCCAGCGTGGAGAAGGCGGCGATGCCTATGGCCGTGAGCAGCGTGTAGCGCTCGTTCTCGCGCGTGGCCGGCAGGGTGGAAGCAATGGCCAGGGCCGCCGAGATGCCGCAGATGCCGGTGGCGCCGCCCGACAGCAGCCCAAGCGCCGGCGGCAGCCGCAGCAGCCGCGCCAGCAGCAGGCCGAAGGTGATGGTCAGCACCACCGCGCCGGCCAGCGCGCCCACACCGGCCAGGCCCAGGTGGGCCACGTCGCTGGCCGCAATGCGCACGCCCAGCAGCGCCACGCCCGTGCGGACCAGCTTCTTGGCCGCGAACTCGATGCCGGGCTGGCACTTGTCCGAGTCGGCCAGGAAGTGGAACGCGATGCCCATGAGCAGCGCGTACAGGAACTGCGGGCCGCCGTAGTGCTCGGACACGAAGGTGGCGGCCAGCGCGATGGTGCCGCACAGCAGCAGGCCGGGCAGGTAGCCGCGCAATTGGCCAAGCAGCGGCGGCGCCAGGGAGGGTTGGGCGTGCATGGGAACCTCGACGTGGGGCGTGGGACGCCAGCCCGGCCTCCACGGGGGAGGCGGGTGGGTCAGGCCCCGCTGCGCCGGACCGGCGGCGGGGCAGGGGCGGACTCGCTCAGACGAAGTCCTGGTACTTGTCCAGCAGCCGCACGGGCTTGGACAGCGCGTCGCGCCGGAAGGGGTCGCCCAGCTCGCGCGTGCACATGATCTCGACGATGCAGGTCTTGCCGTGGTTCATCTGCAGGTCCACGGCGCGCTGGAGCGCCGGGCCCACGTCTTCGAGCCTGTCCACCACGATGCCCTCGGCGCCCATGGCCTTGGCGATGCCCGCGAAGCTCGGGCTGTCGAGCTCGCCGGCGACGAAGCGGCGGTTGTAGAAGTCCACCTGGTTCTTCTTCTCCGCGCCCCACTGGCGGTTGTGGAACACCACCGCCGTCACCGGGATGTTGTGGCGCACGCAGGTCAGCGTCTCCATCAGGCTCATGCCCCAGGCGCCGTCGCCCGCGTAGGAGATGGCCGGGCGGTGCGGCGCGGCGACCTTGGCGCCGATGATGGTGGGGAAGGCGTAGCCGCAGTTGCCCCAGCTCATCGCCGCGAAGAAGCTGCGCGGCTTCTCGAAGCGCAGGTAGCTGTTGGCCACCGAGTTGATGTTGCCGATGTCGGTGGACACCATCACGTCCGGCGGCATGGCCTTTTCCAGCTCGCGCAGCACCTGGCGCGGATGCAGGTAGCGGCCGCCGAAGGGCGTGCGCTCGTCCTTGGACTCCTCGATCATGTCCAGGCTGAAGGGGTCGCGCTCGTGGGTCCAGGCGTCGAGCTCGCGCTCCCAGGCCGCCTTCTCGGTGGCGATGTCGTCGCCGCGCTGGGCGCGCGTGGCGTCGCAGGCGAGCGTGCGGCCGGCCAGGCGCTGCACCAGGGCCTGCGCGGCGGCCTTGGCGTCGCCGCAGATGCCCACCGAGATCTTCTTCACCAGGCCCAGCATCTTGTGGTCGGCGTCGATCTGGATGATCTTGGCCTCCTTGGGCCAGTAGTCCATGCCGTGCTGGGGCAGCGTGCCGAAGGGGCCCAGGCGCGAGCCCAGCGCCACCACCACGTCGGCGCGCGAGATCAGCTTCATCGCCGCCTTGGAGCCCTGGTAGCCCAGCGGGCCGCACCACAGCGGGTGGCTGGCCGGGAAGCTGTCGTTGTGCAGGTAACTGTTGACCACCGGTGCCTGCAGCCGCTCGGCCAGTGCCTTGCAGGCGTCCACGCCGTCGGCCATCACCACGCCGCCGCCGGCGATGATCACCGGGAACTTCGCCGTGGCCAGCAGCTCGGCGGCCTCGTCCAGGCTTTGCTCGCCGCCGGGGCCGCGGTCCAGCCGCCGCGGCTGCGGGATCTCGGCCGTGATCTGCCCGTAGAAGTAGTCGCGCGGGATGTTGAGCTGCGTCGGCCCCATCTCGCTCATGGCGCGGTCGAAGCAGCGGCCCGTGAACTCGGCCATGCGCGCCGGGTGCGTCACGTGGCCCTGGTACTTGGTGAACTCCTGGAACATGGGCAACTGCTTCGCCTCTTGGAAGCCGCCCAGTCCTTGGCCCATGGTGCCGGCCTCGGGCGTGACGATGACCACCGGCGTGTGCGCCCAGTACGCCGCGGCGATCGCGGTGACGCAGTTGCTGATGCCCGGGCCGTTCTGGCCGATCACCACGCCGTGCCGGCCCGAGACGCGGGCGTAGCCGTCGGCCATGTGCCCTGCGCCCTGCTCGTGCACCACCGGGACCAGCCGTATGCCCGCCGGGGCAAAGATGTCCATGGCGTCCATGAAGGCCGATCCCATGATCCCGAACATGTCCGTCACGCCGTTGGCCACCATGGTTTCGACGAAGGCCTCGGACGGGGTCATCTTCTGCGGCCCGGCGGCCACGCTGCGTTGCTCGCTCATTGCAGTCTCCTGATGTGCGTCTCTTTCCGGAACAATGTGTTCTGTTTTCCGAGACGTTGAAGCGAATGTAGTGGCCGATTTCGGAAAATGCAATGTGAAATCTCGTTTTCCGGTACGATTCGTTCCAACTTCAGGAGATGCCATGAACTCAGTGCCTGACGACATCGCCCGCATCGACGGGGACACGCCCACCATGCGGCTGCTGGCTTTGCTGGAAGTCATTGCTGCGCGCAGCGAGGTGTTCTCGCTGCAGACGCTGGTGGAGGAGACGGGCGTTCCCAAGCCGACGCTGCACCGCATGCTTCAGCAACTGGAGTCCGCCGGGATGCTGCAGCGCGAGGGCGACGGGCGGCACTACAGCACCGGCGTGCGGCTGCGCCGCCTGGCCGAGCAACTGCTGCTCAACGACACGCGCCACGGCGCGCGGCACGCGGTGCTGCGCCAACTGGTGGCCGAGGTCGGCGAGAGCTGCAACATCACGGCGCTGTCGGGCAGCGAGGTGCTGTACCTGGACCGCGTGGAAACGCCCGCGCCGCTGCGCTTCTACCTGCACCCGGGCTCGCGCGTGCCCGTGCACTGCTCGGCCAGCGGCAAGCTCTTCCTGGCACAAATGGGCACCGCGCAGCGCCGCCGCCTGCTGGCCAACGTGCCGCTGGAGTCCTACACGCCGCACACGCTCACCGACTTCGACCGGCTCGAAGCCGAGCTGGAGCGCGTCAAGGCCCAGGGCTACGCACTGGACGAGGAGGAGTTCCTGCCCGGGCTGCGCTGCATCGCGGTGCTGGTGGGCACGAGCGGGCGCTCCAACATGGGCGTGGCCATCCAGGCGCCGTCCATGCGCATGGACGGCGCCAAGGCCTTGCAGTACCTGCCGGCGCTGCAGCGCGCCGCGGCCGCGCTGGCGGCCGTCGAGTCGCCGCAGCCGGGCGAGGCGCGCGAGAGCGCCTGAGCGCCCCGCGCCCGCCTTGCCAACTCCCCAGGAGCCGCCATGCAACCCGACCTTCTGTTGTCCGCACGCGAGCTGTTCGGCCTGGACGTGCCGCTTCAAGTCCCGGCCTTCAGCCACCGCGACGAGCACGTGCCTGCGATCGACCCGGCCTATTGCTTCGACCCCGACGTGACGCTGGCGCTGCTGGCCGGCTTCGTGCACAACCGCCGCGTGCTGGTGCAGGGGCTGCACGGCACGGGCAAGAGCAGCCACGTGGAGCAGGTGGCCGCGCGGCTGAACTGGCCCTGCGTGCGCGTGAACCTGGACGGCCACGTCGGCCGGCTCGACCTGGTCGGCCGCGACGCCATCGTGCTGCGCGAAGGGCGCCAGGTGACGGAATTCCAGGAGGGCATCGTGCCCTGGGCGCTGCAGCGGCCGATGGCGCTGGTGTTCGACGAGTACGACGCCGGCCGGGCCGACGTGATGTTCGTGATCCAGCGCCTGCTGGAGCGCGAAGGCGCCTTCACGCTGCTGGACCAGAACCGCGTGCTGCGCCCGCATCCGGCCTTCCGCCTCTTCGCCACGGCCAACACCGTCGGCCTGGGCAACCTCGACGGCCTCTACCACGGCACGCAGCAGCTCAACCACGCCCAGCTGGACCGCTGGAACATCGTCGCCAAGCTGGACTACCTCGCGCCGGCGCGCGAAGCGGCCATCGTCCGCGCCTGCGTGCCTGCGCTCGACGACGCGGCGGGCCGCGGCCTGGTGGAGCGCATGGTGGCCGTGGCGGGCCTGACGCGGCAGGGCTTCGCCGCGGGCGACCTCTCCACGCTGATGTCGCCGCGCACCGTCATCAGCTGGGCCGAGAACCTGCAGATCTTCCGCGACTCGGCGCTGGCCTTCCGCCTGAGCTTCCTCAACAAGTGCGACGAGGCCGAGCGGGCGCTGGTGGCCGAGTATTTCCAGCGCTGCTTCGACCTGGAGTTGCGCGAGTCCGCGCTGCTGGCGTGATGGAGCCGCGCCGCCAACGCGAGCAGGCGCTGTGCGGCGCCGCGCTGCGCGCGCTGTCCGGGCGCCGCGTGGAGTGGCGCGCCGCGCGGCTGCTCGAAGGCGACCGGGAGCTTCGGCTGGATGCGCCGCACCTGCGCCTGCAAGCCGAGGACGGCCTGCCGGCACGCCGCGGCCACTGCGACGCCACCGCGCTGCGCCTGCGCCACTCGGACCTGGCGCAGCACGAACAGGCCGCGCCCTCCGGCGCCGTGGAGCGCCTGGTGTTCGACCTGCTGGAGCAGCTGCGCTGCGAAAGCCGCCTGCCCGCGTCGCTGCCGGGGCTGGCGGCCAACGTGCAGGCGCGCTTCGCGGCCTGGTCGCGCGCGGCGCTGGCGCAGGGGCTGGCGGAAAGCGCTGCCGGGCTGCTGCTCTACACGCTGGCGCAACTGGGCTGGTCGCGCTTCAACGGCCAGCCCTTGCCGCAAGAAAGCGAGGGCCTGATCGAAGCCACGCGTGCCGGCATCGCGCGGGCCATAGGCGGCTGGCTCTCCCGCATGCAGCGTTGCCTGGATGACCAGGCGGCCTTTGCCGAAGCGGCCCTGGCGCTGGCGCACTGGACCGGCCAGCGGCTGCGCGACGCGCAGGCGCAGCAGCAGCCCGCATCCGGCGCGGCCCAAGCGCAGGCGCGTGCGCACGCTGCCCTGTCGTGGCTGCTGCCGCAGAGCGACGGCAACCTGGCGCTGCCGGCGCCCGCGGCCGGCCGCAGCCGGCTGCTGGACGGCGGCAGCGCGGGCTACCGCGTCTTCACCACGGCCTACGACCGCGAAGTGCCTGCCGCCACGCTGGTGCGCGCGGCGCTGCTGCGCGAATACCGCCAGCGCTTGGATGAGCGCGTCGCCCGGCTGAACGTCAACCAGGGCCGGCTGGCGCTGCAGCTGCAGCGCGCCCTGGCGCGGCCCGCGGGCAGCGACTGGGATTTCGGGCTGGAGGCCGGCCGCGTGGACGCGCGCCGCCTGGCCCAACTGGTCAGCAACCCGGCGCAGCGGCGCGTGTTCCGGCTCGAAGCGCCGCGGCCGCGGCCGGATGCGGTGGTGTCGCTGCTGATCGACTGCTCCGGCTCGATGCGCCGGCACATCGAGCCGCTGGCGCTGCTGGCCGACGTGCTGCTGCGCGTGCTGGAGCGCGCCGGCGCCGCGACCGAGCTGCTGGGCTACACGACCGGCGCCTGGAACGGCGGCCGTGCCCGCGCCGCGTGGCTGGCGGCCGGGCGCCCGGCGCACCCGGGCCGGCTCAACGAGCGTTGCCACCTCGTGTTCAAGGACGCCGCGCGCTCCTGGCGCCGCAGCCGCCTGGACGTGGCCGCGCTGCTCAAGGGCGACCTGTTCCGCGAGGGCGTGGACGGCGAGGCCGTCGCCTGGGCCGCGCATCGGCTGCGCGCGCGGCCTGAGGCGCGGCGCATCCTCGTCGTGGTCTCCGACGGCTGCCCGCTGGACAGCGCGACGGAGCAGGCCAACGACGCGCGCTACCTGGACCACCACCTGCAGCAGGTCGTGGCGCAGCAGGAGCGTGCCGGCATCACCCTCATCGGCGTGGGCGTCGGCCTGGACCTGGGCGCCTGGTACCGGCACAGCGTGCCTGCAGACCTGAGCCAAGGGCTGGAGCGCGAGCTCCTGCACCGCTTGGTCGGCACCATCGCGCGCGTGGCCGCGGCGTAAGCCCGGCGCACGGCGCTTCACCGCCGGCGCGGGGCGCCGGCTCACGGCCCCGGGAAGCGTTCCCGGTGCCATTCCTGCCTTGTCGGAGGAGACATGCATGAGTGATCACGACGCCATCAACCGCCTGCGCCGCAGGCTCCTCACCGGCGGCGCCGGGCTGCTCGCCGGCGCCGGCCTGGGCCGCGCGGCGCTGGCGCAGGGCGCGGGCTTCGAGCACCCCTTTGCCAACGGCGCCCGGCGCCTGGTGGCCTACCCGGAGAAGCGGCCGCTGATCGTGCTGACCTCGCGCCCGCCGCAGCTGGAGACGCCCTTCGAGGTCTTCAACGAGGGGCTCATCACCCCCAACGACGCCTTCTTCGTGCGCTACCACCACGCCGGCATCCCGACGGCCATCGATGGCGACCAGCACGTCATCCGCATCGGCGGCAACGCGGTGGGCAAGCCTTTCGAGCTGAGCATGGCCGAGCTGCGCACGCAGTTCAAACCCATCGAGATCGTCGCGGTCAACCAGTGCTCGGGCAACAGCCGCGGGCTGTTCGAGCCGCGCGTGACGGGCGGCCAACTGGGCCACGGCGCCATGGGCAACGCGCGCTGGCTGGGGGTGCCGCTCAGGGAGGTGCTGTCGCGTGCCGAACTCAAGGACACGGCGCGCCAGGTCACCTTTGACGGGCTGGACACGGCGCTCTTCGGCGGCGGCGACTTCGTCAAGGCGCTGGACGTGCACCACGCGCTGGACGGCGAGGTCATGCTGGCCTACCGCATGAACGGGGCCGAGCTGCCGATGCTCAACGGCTTTCCGGTGCGGCTGGTGGTGCCGGGCCACTACGGCACCTACTGGGTCAAGCACCTGTCGCAGATCGACGTCATCGACCGGGAGTACGACGGCTTCTGGATGAAGCCGGCCTACCGCGTGCCCGACAACGACTGCGCCTGCGTGGAACCGGGCACGGCGCCGGCGGCCACGCGCCCCATAGGGCGCTTCAACGTGCGCTCCTTCATCACCTCGCTGTCCGACGGCGCGCGGGTGGCGGCCGGGCGCGAGACCGTGGTGCGCGGCATCGCCTTCGACGGCGGGCAGGGCGTGCGCGAGGTGGCGTATTCCACCGATGGCGGGCAGAGCTGGCGCGGCGCGCGGCTGGGCGAGGACCTGGGGCGCTATTCGTTTCGCGAGTTCAGCTTCGCGTTCACGCCGCCCCGGGGTCGGCACGACCTGCGCGTGCGCGCGTGGAACCGCTCAGGCCAGAGCCAGCCGATGCAGGCGCTGTGGCAGCCGGCCGGTTACATGCGCAACGTGGTCGAGTCGGTCAGCGTGACCGCCGCCTGAGGGGAGCCGCCATGGAACACAGGAAGATGCTGGCCGCCGCGGTGGCGGCCGTGATGCTCGGCGTGGCCGGTCCGGCGCGGGCCGACGCCAAGCGCATCGAGCTGCCGGCCGACGGGCTGCAGCTCAAGCCCAGCACGCTGCCGGGCTATGCCAAGGCACAGGCCAACTGCGTGGCCTGCCATTCGGCCGAGTACATGGCCTACCAGCCGCCCACGGCCGCGCGACCGTACTGGGAAGCCATGGTCAAGCGCATGAAGGCCGTGTTCAAGGCGCCCGTGGACGAGGCCGACATGCCGGCCATCGTGGACTACCTCGTCAAGACCTACGGCAACGAGCAGGCGCCTTGAGGCCCGGGTTGCCCGCGTCGCCAGCGCGGCGCCGGGCAGCCCGTGCGCGGCGGGGGCCGCGGGCTGCGCCGCGGCGACGGGTTCACGCGGCGCGGGCCAGGCGAACCAGCGCGTCGAGCAGCAGCCCGGTGCCCAGCGCCAGCAGCACCGCATAAGCCACGCGCCGCAGTGCGGCGGGCGACAAGCGCGGCGGGAAGCGGCGGGCGGCGTGCGTGGCCAGCGCGGCCACGGGCAACGCGGCCAGGGTCTGCAGCATCACCGCCGAGTCGATGCCGCCTTGCACTGCGCTGGTGAGCGTGCGCCACAGCGACATGGCCATGAACACGGCCAGCAGCGCGCTGCGGATGCGGGCCACCTCCAGCGGCTGGCGGTAGAAGTGCAGGATCAGGGGCGGACCGGCCATGCCGAACAGCCCGCCCATGAGCCCGCCCGCCAGGCCGCTGAGCACGAAGCTGCGCGTGGGCGAGCGCTGCGCCAGCGGGCGAGGCTGGCGCAGCAGGCCCAGCGCCGCCTGCAGCACAAGGGCGCCCAGCAGTGCCTGCAGCGTCAGGGTGGCGGCGGCATCGAGCCGCTCCAGCAGCAGCACGCCGAGCGTGACGGCGGGCAGCAGGCCCGCCACCGCCGCGCCGGTCAGGCGCCAGTCGATGGGCGCACGCCGGCCGCGCAGCGCCAGCGCGTTCTGCGGCAGCGACACCAGGTTCACGAAGGTCGCCACGCCCGCCAGCGGCAGGCCCAGGCCGCTGGCCATACCCACGACGATCAGGCCCAGCCCAAAGCCCGTGAGCGTCTGGAACCAGCTGCCCAGCCCCACCAGCAGCAGCAGCGTGAGCGTCCCGTTCGGCAGCGTCATGGACAGCAGGCCGCCATGGCGCTTTCCGCCGCGCGCCGGGCCGCCGCGGCCTGCGCCTGCACCACCGTGACGGCGATGACGTGGAAGACGTCGTCGGCGCTGCAGCCGCGGGAGAGGTCGTTGGCCGGCCGTGCCAGGCCCTGTAGCAGTGGACCGATGGCCACCGCGCCGGCCAGGCGTTCGGCCAGCTTGTAGCCGATGTTGCCGGCCTCCAGGTTGGGGAACACCAGCACGTTGGCGCGGCCCTGCACCTGCGACTGCGGCAGCTTGCGCTGCGCGATCTCGGCCACGATGGCTGCGTCGAGCTGCACGTCGCCGTCGGCGACGATGTCGGGGCGCAGCCGGCGCAACTGGGCGGTGGCTGCCGTGATCTTGTCCACGGCCGGATGGCGCGCGCTGCCGTCGGTGGAGAACGACAGCATCGCCACGCGCGGCTCGGCCATCAGCAGGGCGCGCGCGCTGTCGGCGGCCGCGGCGGCGATCTGCGCAAGCTGCGCCGCATCGGGCTCCACGACCAATGCGCAGTCCGAAAAGATGAGCCCGCCCTTGAGGCTGTGGAAGGGCTGGCACAGCATCATCAGGAAGAAGCTCGAAACCAGGCTCGTGTCCGGATGGGTGCCGATGATCTGGATCGCGCTGCGCACCACGTCGGCCGTGGTGTGCACGGCGCCCGCGACCGAGCCATCGGCCTGGCCCAGCCGCACCATGAGGTTGGCCGCCACCAGCGGCTTGCGCGCCTCCTGCAGCGCCTGCGGCGCCGTCATGCCCTTGGCCTGGCGCAGCCGGTGCAGTGCGTCGGCCAGCGGCTGCAGGTGGGCCGGTGCGGCCGGATCGACGAGGTCCAGGCCGTCGAGGTCGGCACGGCAGGCGCGGGCCGCCGCGATGATGCGCCGCGCCTCGCCCACCAGCGTGATCTGCGCGATGCCTTCACGGCGGGCCCGCGCGGCGGCGTTCAAGACGCGCGGATCCTCCCCCTCGCACAGCACGATGTGCCGGGGTGCGCTGCGCGCCTGGTCGATGATGCGGTGGAGCGGTTTCATGGGCTTCCTTGCGATGGGCGACACTTGCTGGCTGCGCAGTGTGGCCAAGGCCGGTGCGCGGCATTAGGGCCAGATCGAGCCCATCGTTGAGTCCAGAACGGAGTAGTCATGGCACAGCGCTTGGACGCCGCCCTGTGGAAGCAACTGCTGCAGCACGGCGCGCGGCAGCACCAGGGCCTGCAGGCGCAGGTGCGCGCCATGGTGGTGGAGGCCATCCTGGACGGCCTGCTGCCGCCGCACACGCCGCTGCCTTCGAGCCGCGAGCTGGCGCAGGCGCTGGGCGTGGCGCGCAACACGGTGGTGCTGGCCTACCAGCAGCTGGCCGACGAGGGCTATGTGCAGCCGCGCGAGCGCAGCGGCTACTTCGTCAGCCCCGACATCACGGCCGGGCGGGTGCGCGCTGCGCCCGCCGTGGCGCAGCCCTCGGCGGCGCTGCCGCCATCGCGCCGCCCCGACTGGCCGGCGCGCTTCAAGCAGCATCCTTCGGCGCTGCGCAGCATCGTCAAGCCGGCGGACTGGCAGCGCTATCCCTATCCGTTCCTCTATGGGCAGTTCGATGCCGCGCTGTTTCCCACCGCCGACTGGCGGGAGTGCGTGATCAAGACGCTCAGCGTGGTGGACATCCGGGACTGGGGGCCGGACCAGATCATGCGCGACGACCCGCGGCTGGTGCAGCAGATCTGCTCGCGCGTGCTGCCGCGCCGCGGCGTGTGGGCGTCGCCAGAGGAGGTGGTGGTGACGGTGGGCGCGCAGCATGCGCTGTATCTGCTGGCGGACCTGCTCATGCGCGAAGGCACCCGCGTGGCGATGGAGGAGCCCGGGTATCCGGATGCCCGCAACATCTTCGCCAGCCGCACCTCGATGCTGCGTGCGGTGCCGGTGGACGAGGCGGGGCTGCCTGTGGGCGAGGCGCTGGCTGGTTGCGACTACATCTATGCCACCCCAAGCCACCAGTGCCCGACCACCGTCACCATGCCGCTGGAGCGGCGCCAGGCGCTGCTGCGCATGGCGCAGGAGCAGGACTTCGTGATCATCGAGGACGACTACGAGAGCGAGAACCGCTTCGACGGCGACCCCTTCCCGGCGCTCAAGAGCCTGGATCGCGAGGACCGCGTGATCTACATCGGCAGCCTGTCCAAGAGCCTGGCGCCTGGGCTGCGCATGGGCTACGTGGTGGGCCCGGCTGAGCTGGTGGCCGAGCTGCGCGCGCTGCGCCGCCTGGAGCTGCGCCACCCTTCGGCGCTGGTGCAGCGGGCGTTCGCGCTGTTCCTGTCGCTGGGGCAC
Organism: Azohydromonas lata; assembly: GCF_034427735.1. Lineage (NCBI taxonomy): Bacteria > Pseudomonadati > Pseudomonadota > Betaproteobacteria > Burkholderiales > Sphaerotilaceae > Azohydromonas > Azohydromonas lata. The sequence continues at coordinate 5,546 of NZ_JAXOJX010000067.1, read as the reverse complement.
CAGGACTCCCTGTTGCGCCGCCAGGCCGCCGCCTGGCGCGATCGCGCTGCCGCGGTGCTGACGGCGCTGGCCCGGCATGCGCCGGCATGCCGGGTGGTGCCGGTGTCCGGCGGCAGCTCCTGCTGGGTGCAGCTGCCCGAGGGGATGGACGGCAGCGAGCTGGCGGCGCGGGCGCGCGAGCGGGGCGTGCTGATCGAGCCGGGCGAGGTGTTCTTCATGACCGAACCCGCTCCTCGGCACTTCGTGCGCATCGGCTGGTCAGCCATTCCGCTGCCTGCGATCGACCCTGGCATCGCGGTGCTGGGCGAGCTCCTCCGCCAACGGTAGTGGGGCAAGGATTCGACGAGACGTCCAACTTCCGCGGTCGCGGTTGAGGGCGGTCTCTGCCCGTCACGCAAAATCTGGAAGCTCCAGTACTCAGGCGTTTCCAGCACCGTTAAACGTTCAATTCAAACAGCAAATCAATAAAAATGAAGTGTGGCGAAATTTAAAAATCTTCAGAACCGAGCGTGCCGGACCGGTAAGACAAACTGTCTTCTTCGGTTGCGTGAATAAGTCATGGTTTGTTTTGTCTTGGTTATGGAAAAAATCTTCTCGTGTGGTGGTCGCGCTCCGTGCAGAGGAAAATGAGAAAAAATTCCTGGAAAATCAATGCTTGGCTGACAAGGTGTTCTCTTCGGCATTGATGCCTGCCAGGACATAAGGGTATGCACGCATTTCAAATGACCGTTGGTGCTGATAGCCATTTGAAGGTTGCTTATAAGACTGCGCCGCTGGGATGTAACAAGGCGTTGAAACGTGATGAAATATAACCACACGTTCACAGATGGAGTCGTGCACTGTTAAAAAGTGCGCTTAAACCATTGGGCGGTTTCCGTTCAAGGTCAATCTCCGCGTAGACAATTTCAAGCTCGCAATCGCAGACGACACGAGGCGTGTCTTCTCAGTCAAAGGATTTTTCATGTTTGAGCAGTTGGTCCCCGTCAACAAAGCCCGCCACGCCACCAAGAAGATCAAGCAAATTGAGGGTTTTGGTTTTGCTTCGCAATTCCATATTGCCTCGGTGATGGTGCATGAATTCGCGCGTGCTTCGGCCATCTATCCCGTTGTCTTCCTGGAAGACAAGGAAAAGGACGAATTCCGGCCGGTCGTGCTGATGGGGCTGGATGCCGGCGAGAACCTGTTCGTGAGCACCACGGGCAAGTGGGAGGCGTCGTACGTGCCGGCCATCATCCGCCGCTATCCCTTCGCGCTGGCCAGTACCGACCAGGAAGGCCAGTTCACCGTCTGCATCGACGAAGCCAGTGACCTGATCAGCGACGCCGAAGGTGTGGCGCTGTTTGATGAGAAGGGCGAGCCGTCCGAGGCCATCGAGAACGTCAAGCGCTACCTGGGCGAATTGCAGCAGATGGAAGCCTTCACGCGCGAGTTCTGCAAGTACTTCGCGGAGCACAACCTGTTCACGCCGCTGAACATGCGCGTGCAACAGGCCGATCAGGCCAAGAACATCACCGGCTGCTACGTCGTCAACGAAGAGCGACTGAACAACCTGTCCAACGAGCGCTTCCTCGAAATGCGCGAAAAGCGTTACCTGCCGGCCGTGTACGCCCATCTGGTGTCGCTGGGCCAGATCGAGCGGCTGATGATGCTCAAGGACGAGCGCCTGACCCCGGCTGCCAACCAGTCCTGATTCTTCGCGTCCGTCTCGGACGACAAGGCTTCAACGCGACTCACTCCATGAGCGAGCTGCCGTCTTCGACGCAGCTCGCTTGCCTGTTTCTGGGGTGGGCCGCCTGATGGTCCTCGCCAACTAGAACGACTCCCTGCCCAAGCACATGCTGCGCTCCAAGCTCCGACCGTCCCGCCCTCGCGTCTCCAAGTTGTTGCAGAAGTTGATGCGAGGTGCCTTCCAGGTCGAGTCGCTGGAGCAGCGGCTGTTGCTGTCGGCGGACCCCGCCGCGGCCACCGTGCAGATGTTGGCCGGGCATGACGGCCAGGAGCTTCAATACGCGCCGGTTATTCCGCAGCAGCCCAGGCTGCAGGATGGGGCCGTCTTGTTCCACGCGGACGGTTCGCCGCAGACCCAGTGGGATGCGGCCGATCCGGCCTCGACCGACTTCGCAGTCGATGCCCAGGCCTTTAGCCAGACGCTGGCCCAAACGCGTGCCGCGTTCATGGACTCGGCGATGGCCGTGGCCGACCAGCCCTACGCGCGCTTCATGGACGGCGTGTTGGGCGCCGATGCGCTGAGCCTGACTCCGGACAGCAGCGCCGATGGCGATGCACTGCGCCTGTCGGTGCCGCAAAGCAAGGCGCTGGACCCGGCGTCGGTGCTGCGCATGCCCAATGAGCCGGTTCAACTGCAGACCGGCGCACAAGCCCAGGCCTCGGCCCCGGGCAAGACGTCTCAGGCCACCGACTACGTGCTCGGCAGCGGCCACTACGACGCCGCACAGCTTGCGCAGGACGTCGGCCTGAGCGACGCACGCGCGCTGGTGGTCCAGCCGGGCGCCACCCTGGGCGGCAGCGGCACGCTGGCATTGCCCGTGGAAGTCAGCGGCCAACTCGCCCCCGGCTATTCGCCAGGTGTCGACAACGTCTCGTCCTTGACGCTGGGCAACGCAGCCACCACCGTCATCGAGCTCGGTGGTGCGACCGCGGGCACCGGCACGGGTCATTACGACCAGGTCAACGTCAGCGGTACCGCCCAACTCGACGGCAGCCTGCAGGTGGCGCTGTGGGGTGGCTTCGTGCCGCAGGACGGCCAGGTCTTCACCTTCTTGACCTTCGGAACCGCCAGTGGCGGCTTCTCCGACGCATCGGGCCTGGTCGATGCACAGCATGGCCTGTACTACGAGGTCAAGCAAACGTCTAATGCGCTGCAGCTGGTCGCCCATTCGCTGGACGCCACCACTGCATTTTTGGTGGACAAGCTCAGCGGCAGCGGCGGGCTCGCCGCAGGCTCGAGCCTCGTCGGCGGCTTGAACGATGACGACGTCGTTGGCATGGCGCTCAATGCCGGCTACTTCGCCGGGCATGCCAGCGCGGAGATCACTGGGTCGCTCGATCTGGGCAGCGGGCTGAGCTTCTCCGGAACGCTGTCGCTGGCCCGCCAGGCACAGCTCACCGTTGGCGGCACGTCGTACGCCGCATGGAAGCTGGGGCTGGACCATGCAAGCGGCTACTTCGGCCTGGGCACGGCTGGCAGTGGCGCACCCGGGGTGGCGTTCTCGGATGCCAACGTGGCCATGCTGTGGTTGGACAGCCCAAGCAGCGATGCGGGCTGGATCTGGGCCAAGGGCACGGCCGGCGGCCTGACCCTGCAGGGCGGCAGCGGCGTGGGCTTGAGCGCAGCATCGCTGTCCCTGGACTTCGCGTTGGGGCTGGGCACGGGCAACGACACGATGCTCGACCTGTCGGCCATCAAGCCGACAGTGCTTGCAGGCACAACGTCATACACCTTCGACAGCAGTGTCTTGGCGGAGCGCACGACGCTGTCGGGCAACCTCACGCTGTCGCTTGCCGGTGGCCTGAGCGTCGCGGGCAACGTGGGCATGTCCACGTCGGACGCCGGACTGCTGATGGCAGGAAGTGGCGTCACGGCCAGCATGTCCGCCGCCGGCGTGACACTGGGCCTGAGCAACGGCAGCTTCGGCCTGGTCATTTTGACGGACAAGTCGGGCTACACGCTGCAGGCCGATGCATCGACGGTGACGATCAGCGGCGGCAGCTTCGCCAGCGTTGGAGCCAGCAGCGCGTCGCTGAGCGTCAACACCAGTGGCGCGGTGCAAGCCGCGCGCACGCTGCAATTCGGCAATTTCTCCTACAGCATCGGAGCCATGGCCGCGCAGGCGCTGCCGGTGCTGCGCGTTACGGGACTTCACGCCACGCTGGGTGGCACCTTCACGCTCGCGGGCGACTTTGCCTTCCAGCAAAGCACCGGCGGCGACATGCAGGCGCTTGCCTCGGGAGCCAGCGCGTCCATGGCGGCGGGCGGCGCACAGGCCGGTGTCAAGAACACGGAAGTTGCGCTTGTCATCCAGTCTGGCGGCGGCGCGCTGCTGGACGCCGCCGGCACCTTCGACGCCTCATTGGGCAGCGACGTGCAACTCTCGGCCGGCGCCGCCGCGGTGCGCTGGAACTCGACCAGTGGCAGTGCCAGCGGTCGTCAACTCAGCGTCGCCGGTGCTACCCATACCTTCGGCACCCTGGGGGCGGGGCTGCAGGAGGTGGCGCTGACCGGTGCGAGCCTGGTGGCCAACGACTTCTTCCGCGTGGGCGGTGACTTCGCGTTCCACCGCAACACCATGACGGCCAAACTGGCCGCCGATACGCTGGGTACGGCAGCCAACGAAGCCAGTGACGGCTTGTTGATGGACCTGTTGACGCTGGGAGGTCAGGGCCTGTCGGCCAGCGCTGGCCTGGCCGGCGGAGTGGGCCTGCAATTGGCTGGCGTGCAGTTCGGCCTGGTGCTGATGAGCGCCCGTGACGACACCTCGCGACGCTGGTCCACGCTGCAGGCAAAAGCCACTGGGGTCGATTTCAAGGGGCTTTCAGGCTTCAAGGCATCAGGCAGCAACCTGGCACTGAGCCTGAACACGGCAAGCCAGGCCAGCGACGCAGTGGTCGACTACGCCAGCGGCAAGACGGCGCTGAGCGTCAGCACTGGTGCCGGCAACCTGGCTGTGAACCTCGATGGCAGCAAGGGCAAACTGCTGGAGCTGCGCGGCGACCTGACGGTCGACGTCACGGGCTTCGTACAGCTCAGCGGCAGCCTGGGCTTCAGCGTGCAAGGGCAGGGTGCCAGCCAGCAGCTTGTCGCCGTGGGCACGAGCGTCAGCGCGGTGTTGAGCGCCGGAAGCAGTGCCAGCGTCAGCTTGAACAATGCCAGCTTCGGGCTGCGTGTGGGCACCGCGGGCGATGCCGTTTTCGAGCTTGGAAACGGCACGCTGAACGCTTCCATCGACGGGCTGGCCAACGTCAGCGCATCGTCCGTTGAGGTGCGGTACGCGGGGGCCAGTGCGTCCGTAACGGCCGGCACCAAGGTCAGCGTTGGCAGCCAGAGCTACACGTTCGGCCAGGCGATCGCTGCCAACACGGTGGCGTTCACGCTCAAGGGTTTCAGCGCCGACATCGCGAACTTCGTGTCGTTGTCCGGTGACCTGGGCTTTGCCAAGACGGACACGGACATCGTGGCCGTGGGCAGCAACGTGACGGCTGCGCTGAGCGCGGGCACGTCGGCTTCGCTGCGCTTGAGCAACGCCAGCTTCGGCCTGCGTTCCAGTGCCGCAGGCACCACGGCGTTCGAACTGGCCAACGGCACGCTGACGGCCACCGTCGACGGCCTGGGCAACCTCAAGGCCACTTCGGTGGCTGTGCAGTACACGGGCACCGCCGGTGCCGTGACGGCCGGCACAAAGGTCAGCGTCGGCAGCCAAAGCTACACGTTCAGCCAGGCGATTGCCGCCAACACGGTGGCGTTCACGCTTAAGGGCTTCTCGGCCGACATCGCGAACTTCGTGTCGCTGTCGGGCGATCTGGGCTTC